>NZ_JBHFJB010000116.1:13725-16198 GCF_057334555.1 Pseudomonas sp. AGC41 | reverse complement strand
CCCCCCCCCCCCCCTCCCACAGGTTTTGAGTTCCAACTGAGGGGAGCGGCGGCCCATGGCGATCGTTTTGCTATAAGATAACCGCCATTTTGCGCGAACCAGCCCGCGCCAGCACAAGCCTTGCGTCCACACTATATTCCGGAGTTTCCATGACGGCCCACGCCGACCTCTCGCCGACCCTGCAACTCGCCTGCGACCTGATCCGCCGTCCGTCCGTGACGCCGGTGGATGCCGATTGCCAGAAACTGATGATGCAGCGCCTGGGCGACGCCGGTTTCAAGCTCGAACCCATGCGTATCGAGGACGTGGATAACTTCTGGGCCAGCCATGGCAAGCATGACGGTCCGGTCTTGTGCTTCGCCGGTCACACCGATGTGGTCCCGACCGGCCCGGTACAGGCCTGGCAGCTCGACCCGTTCGATGCGGTCATCGACGAACAGGGCATGCTCTGCGGCCGTGGCGCGGCGGACATGAAAGGCAGCCTGGCGGCGATGGTGGTGGCGGCCGAGCGGTTCGTCGCCGACTATCCGGATCACCAGGGCTCGATCACCTTCCTGATCACCAGCGACGAAGAAGGCCCGGCCCACCACGGCACCAAGGCCGTGGTCGAGCGCCTCAAGGCCCGCCAGGAACGCTTGGACTGGTGCATCGTCGGCGAACCGTCGAGCACCACGCTGGTGGGCGATGTGGTCAAGAATGGTCGGCGTGGCTCCCTTGGCGCAAAGCTGACCGTGCGCGGCAAGCAAGGTCACGTGGCTTATCCACACCTGGCGAAGAACCCGATCCACCTCGCCGCGCCCGCCTTGGCCGAATTGGCCGCCGAGCACTGGGATCATGGCAACGACTTCTTCCCGCCGACCAGTTTCCAGATCTCCAACCTCAACTCCGGTACCGGCGCGACCAACGTGATCCCCGGCGACCTGGAGGCGGTGTTCAACTTCCGCTTCTCCACCGAATCCACCGTCGAAGGCCTGCAGCAGCGGGTCGCCGACATCCTCGACAAGCATCAACTGGACTGGCACATCGACTGGGCGTTGTCCGGCCTGCCGTTCCTCACCGAGCCGGGCGCACTGCTCGACGCCGTGTCGTCGAGCATCAAGGACGTCACCGGCCGCGAGACCAAGGCCTCCACCAGCGGCGGCACCTCCGACGGTCGCTTCATCGCGACCATGGGCACTCAAGTGGTTGAGCTGGGGCCGGTCAACGCGACGATTCACCAGGTCAACGAACGCGTGCTGGCCGCCGATCTCGACGTGCTGACCGAGATCTACTACAAGACGCTCATCAAGTTGCTCGCCTGATGCTCGCCTGCCCGATCTGCAATGAACCCTTGAATGCGGTGGACAACGGCGTGGCGTGCCCCGCCGGGCATCGTTTCGACCGCGCGCGGCAGGGTTACCTGAACCTGCTGCCGGTGCAGCACAAGAACAGCCGCGACCCTGGCGACAATCAGGCGATGGTCGAGGCCCGCCGCGATTTCCTCAACGCCGGTCATTACGCCCCGGTCGCCCGGCGCCTGGCTGAACTGGCCGCCGAACGTGCGCCCGGACGCTGGCTGGACATTGGCTGTGGCGAAGGTTATTACACCGCGCAACTCGCCGACGCCCTGCCCGGCGCCGATGGGTACGCCCTGGATATTTCCCGCGAAGCCGTCAAGCGCGCCTGCAAACGCAACCCCCAGCTGACCTGGTTGATCGCCAGCATGGCGCGGGTGCCGCTGGCGGACGGCTGCTGCCAGTTCCTCGCCAGCGTGTTCAGCCCGTTGGACTGGCAGGAGGCCAAGCGCCTGCTCAGCCCCGGCGGCGGCTTGATGAAAGTCGGGCCTACCAGCGCCCACCTGATGGAGCTGCGCGAGCGGCTGTATGACGAGGTTCGCGAATACACCGATGACAAACACCTGGCCCTGGTGCCGTCGGGGATGGCGCTGGATCACAGTGAAACCCTTGAGTTCAAGCTCACGCTCGACAACGGCCAGGATCGCGCCAATCTGCTGGCGATGACGCCCCACGGCTGGCGCGCCAGTGCCGAACGCCGCGCCAGCGTGATCGAGCAGGCCGAGCCGTTCGAGGTCACGGTGTCGATGCGCTACGATTATTTCGTTCTTCAGTAACCTTTTTTATTCCGGGCCCCGGACAACTGTCCGGGGCCAGTTAAATCCGCGAATGGATTTTTCGAGACCGCAGTGAGGACATCCATGCGCCAACCCGATATCGAGATTTACCTCAAGGACGCCGACGTCGACCACAAGGCGATCGCCGCCTGGCTCGGCGAGGCCCTCGGCCCGTGCAGCGACTGGGTGCAGAAAGGTCAGACGTACAAGTGCAAGGCCGGCAAGATCCCGGTGACCTGGTTGCCCAAGGCTGTAGGCAAATGGAACAGCCTGTACCTGGAAAGTGACCGGACCCCGTGGGAAGACGACATCGCCTGCGCCCGCGCCGCCTTCGCCGCGCTGAACGTCGAAGTGGGCGGGGCG
>NZ_JBHFJB010000116.1:9708-13705 GCF_057334555.1 Pseudomonas sp. AGC41 | reverse complement strand
GGGATCATGGGTGGAAGAAGAAGGCGAGGATTCGGCGGATCGCTGGATTCGCATCAGCGCCGATGGGGAAGAAGAGATTACCTGGAAGACGGCGTAAGGCTGGCTTCTGATCAACGGTGATCCTTTGTAGGAGCGAGCCTGCTCGCGAAAGCGGTGTGACGGTAAATAACTGATCACCTGACACAGCCTTCGCGAGCAGGCTCGCTCCCACAGGGATTTGCGGCAATTGCAGGAGCGGGTTACAACCCCACCACATCCTCAGCCTGCAGGCCCTTCTGCCCTTCCACCACCGCATACTCGACCTGCTGGCCTTCGGTCAGTGAACGGTGGCCTTCGCCGCGGATCGCGCGGTAGTGGACGAACACATCCGCCCCGCCTTCGCGCTGGATGAAGCCATAACCCTTGGCGTCGTTGAACCACTTCACACTGCCAGTTTCGCGTGCTGCCATGATGCTCACTCCCGTTCTTGTTTTCTGAGCCGGCTTTTCGAGGGAAAGCCGTACGCGTTTCAGCCGCCGACCCGCCGTCTGTCGGAGGCCGGGGCAGTAACTGGCCGAGTATATGACACCCGGAAAAACTCTCAACTGACTTTACTTCGGCGCTTTTTTGCCGATTTTCGGTGAATCCGGCACACTAGTACCGCTTGCTCTTATCCACTCACGCAGAAGCCGTATGACCCGCTCCCCGTTCCGCCGTCTTGTGTTTGGCACCCTGCGCCGGCTGTTGTACCTCTGGGTTCGCTCCGAGACCATCAACCAGTCGTCCTTCACCCTCAACCTCGACCGCAGTCGTCCGGTGTTCTACGTCCTGCAAGATCCTTCGCTCACCGATCTGGCGGTGCTCGACACCGAGTGCACCAAGGCCGGCCTGCCGCGTCCGGTGCTGCCGGTCTCGGTGGGCGGCCTGCTGGAGCCGGCGGCGTTTTTCTATCTGACGCCGGCCCCGGACTGGCTCGGCCGCCAGGACAAACGCGGTGCGCCACCGACCCTGACGCGGCTGGTCGACGAACTGACCCACAACGCCGCCGAAGACGCTCAGATCATTCCCGTCAGCGTGTTCTGGGGCCAGTCGCCCGACAGCGAATCCAGCCCCTGGAAGCTGCTGTTCGCCGACAGCTGGGCGGTCACCGGGCGTCTGCGCCGCTTGCTGAGCATCATGATTCTCGGGCGCAAGACCCGCGTGCAGTTTTCCGCGCCAATTCATCTGCGCGAACTGATCGAGCACGACAAAGGCCATGAACGCACCGTGCGCATGGCCCAGCGGATCCTGCGGGTGCATTTCCGCAATCTGAAAGCAGCGGTGATCGGCCCGGACATTTCCCACCGGCGCAACCTGGTCAAGGGGCTGCTGAACCAGCCACTGGTCAAGCAGGCCATTCTCGAAGAGGCCGAGCGGGAAAAGATCCCGGCCGAAAAAGCCAAGGCGCAGGCCCTGCGTTATGGCAATGAGATTGCCTCGGACTACACCTACACCGCGATCCGCTTCCTGGAAGTGGTGCTGAGCTGGTTCTGGAACAAGATCTACGATGGCATCAAGGTCAACCACATCGAAGGCGTGCAGAACGTTGCCCAAGGCCACGAAGTCATCTACGTACCCTGCCACCGCAGCCATATCGACTACCTGCTGCTGTCGTACCTGCTGTTTCGCAATGGCCTGACCCCACCGCACATTGCCGCGGGCATCAACCTCAACATGCCGGTGATCGGCGGCCTGCTGCGCCGTGGCGGCGCGTTTTTCATGCGTCGCACGTTCAAGGGCAACCCGCTGTACACCGCCGTGTTCAACGAATACCTGCACACGCTGTTCACCAAGGGTTTCCCGGTGGAGTACTTCGTCGAAGGCGGCCGTTCGCGCACCGGACGCATGCTGCAGCCGAAGACCGGCATGCTCGCCATTACCCTGCGTAGCTTTTTGCGCTCCTCGCGCATGCCGATCGTCTTTGTGCCGGTGTATATCGGTTATGAGCGCGTACTGGAAGGCCGCACCTACCTCGGCGAACTGCGGGGTGCGAGCAAGAAGAAGGAGTCGATCTTCGACATCTTCAAGGTCATCGGCGCCCTCAAGCAACGCTTTGGCCAGGTCGCGGTGAACTTCGGCGAGCCGATCAAGCTGGCGGAGTTCCTCGACGGCGAACAACCCGGCTGGCGCCAGCAGGAACTCGGTCCGCAATTCAAGCCCGCCTGGCTCAACGCGACCACCAACCGGCTCGGCGAACGTGTCGCCCGCCATCTGAACGAAGCCGCGGCCATCAACCCGGTCAACCTCGTCGCCCTCGCGCTGTTGTCCACCAGCCGTCTGGCCCTGGACGATCACGCTATGGCTCGCGTGCTGGACCTGTACCTCGCGTTGCTGCGCAAAGTGCCGTATTCACCGCACACCACCTTGCCCGAAGGCGATGGCCAGGCGCTGATCGAGCACGTCAAAGGCATGGACCTGCTGTCGGAACAGAAAGACGCCCTGGGCAAGATTCTGTATCTGGATGAGCAGAACGCGGTGCTGATGACCTACTACCGCAACAACGTGCTGCATATCTTCGCCCTGCCGGCGCTGCTCGCCAGTTTCTTCCAGAGCAGCTCGCGCATGAGTCGCGAACAGATCCTGCGCTACACCCGGGCCTTGTACCCGTACCTGCAATCGGAGCTGTTCATTCGCTGGTCGCTGGAAGAATTGGACGCGGTGGTCGACCAGTGGCTCGACGCGTTCGTCGAGCAGGGCCTGCTGCGTTTCGAAAAAGATCTCTACCTGCGCCCCGCGCCGAGTTCACGGCATTTCGTGCTGCTGACGCTGCTGTCGAAAAGCATCGCCCAGACCCTGCAGCGTTTCTACATGACCGTCTCGCTGCTGCTCAACAGCGGGCAGAACAGCATCAGCGCCGAAGAGCTGGAAGACCTCTGTACCGTCATGGCCCAGCGCCTGTCGATCCTGCATGGACTGAACGCACCGGAGTTCTTCGACAAGAGCCTGTTCCGCCACTTCATCCAGACGATGCTCGACCTCGACGTCCTGCGGCGCGACGAAGCAGGCAAGCTGAGCTATCACGAACTGCTCGGCGAGCTGGCCGAAGGCGCGGCCAAGCGGGTGCTGCCGGCGGAAATTCGCCTGTCGATCCGCCAGGTGGCGTTGCATCGCAGCGAAGATGCGGCGGATCAGGGCGTTCCGACGGCTGCGGACTGACCCCTGGGCGCCTGGTTGCATTCGGGCGCCCTGAATATGAAGATCCCTGGCAATGCCGTACGCTGATTCCCTTTCAAACGTTCAAGGAAAGTGCCCATGCTCCGCCCTACCCTCCGTTTCACCGGCCTGTGCGCCGGCCTGTTGATCTGCGCCAACGCCATGGCCCTGTCGCTCGGTGATCTCTCGCAGAAGGATGCCACGGGCGGCCTCAAGGATGCCCTCACCCAAGGTGCCCAGATCGCGGTCAAGCAATTGGGTAAGCCTGGCGGTTTCAGCAACAACCCCGAGGTGAAGATCGAACTGCCGGGCAAGCTCGGTAAAGTCGCCAGCAAGATGAAGGCCTTCGGTATGGGCGCTCAGGTCGATCAATTGGAAATCAGCATGAACCAGGCTGCCGAAGCCGCCGTCGTGCAGGCCCAGCCGATCCTGGTGGATGCGGTGAAGAACATGAGCGTGACGGATGCCAAGGGCATCTTGAGCGGCGGCAACGACTCGGCCACGCAATACCTGAACAAGAGCAGCCGCGAGCAGATTCGCGCCAAGTTCCTGCCGATCGTCAAGCAAGCCACCGACAAGGTCGGTCTGGTCCAGAAGTACAACGCCTTTGCCGGCCAGGCTGCGACGCTCGGCGTGGTGGACACCAAGAGCGCCAACGTCGAAAACTACGTGACCGAGCAGGCGCTGGACGGTCTGTTCGAGATGATCGCCAAGCAGGAAGCAACGATCCGCCAGAATCCGGCGGCCGCGGCGACCAGTCTGGCCAAGAAAGTGTTTGGCACGCTCTGAGCCCTATCCGCCAAACACTGTGGGAGGGGGGGGGGGG
>NZ_JBHFJB010000116.1:2501-9643 GCF_057334555.1 Pseudomonas sp. AGC41 | reverse complement strand
TTTGTAGGCTGTTACAACGCTTTCGCGAGCAGGCTCGCTCCCACATTTGATCCTCAGTGCTATCAGAATTGCGTCAGGTTTTCCTGACCCTGAACCACGCCGCATACAACGCCGGAAGGAACAACAGCGTCAAGGCCGTCGCCACGATCAAGCCGCCCATGATAGCCACTGCCATCGGCCCGAAGAACAGGCTGCGCGACAGCGGGATCATCGCCAGGACCGCCGCCAGTGCGGTCAGCACAATCGGCCGGAAACGGCGCACAGTCGCTTCGATGATCGCCTGCCAGGGGGCGAGCCCCGCCTTGATGTCCTGTTCGATCTGGTCCACCAGGATCACCGAATTGCGCATGATCATCCCGGACAACGCGATGGTGCCGAGCATGGCGACGAAACCGAACGGCTGGCGGAACACCAGCAGGAACAGCGTGACGCCGATCAGCCCCAGCGGCGCGGTGAGAAACACCATCGCCGTGCGCGAGAAGCTGCGCAGTTGCAGCATCAGCAGCGTCAGCACCACCACGATGAACAGCGGCACACCCGCATTCACCGATTTCTGCCCGCGGGTTGAATCCTCCACCGTGCCCCCGACTTCCAGCAGGTAGCCGTCCGGCAGCTCTGCGCGAATCGGGTCCAGGGTCGGGAAAATCTGTTGCACCAGCGTCGCCGGTTGCTCCTTGCCATAGATGTCGGCCCGCACGGTCACGCTGGGCAGACGGTTGCGGTGCCAGATCACCCCTTCTTCAAAGCCGTATTCCAGCGTCGCGATCTGCGACAGGGCAACGCTCGTGCCGTTGTCGGTAGGCACCGCCAGGCTTGGCAACAGCGAAAGCTCGGTGCGCTCATGCACGGTGCCGCGCAGCAGGATCTCGATCAGCTCGTTGTCTTCCCGGTATTGGCTGACACTGGAGCCGGTGAGGGAGCTTTGCAGGAAGCTCGACAGGTTGGCGGTGGTGACGCCCAACGCGCGGGCGCGATCCTGATCGATGTTGAGGTACACCACCTTGCTCGGCTCTTCCCAGTCCAGGTGGACATTGGCGACGTAGGGGTTTTCGCGAACCTTTGTCGCCACTTTCCGAGCAAGGGCACGAACTTCTTCGATGTGCTCGCCCGTCACGCGAAACTGCACCGGGTACCCCACTGGCGGACCGTTTTCCAGGCGCGTGACACGCGAGCGCAGGGTCGGGAACTGCTCGTTCAATGTGCTGATCAGCCAGCTGCGCAGGGGCTCGCGATCTTCGATGGTCTTGGCCAGCACGACGAACTGGGCGAAGCTCGGCGCCGGCAGTTGTTGATCCAGCGGCAAGTAGAAGCGTGGTGAGCCGGTGCCGACGTATGCCACATAATTGTCGATACCGGCGTGGTTCTTGAGCAACACTTCAAGACGCTTGACCTGCTCCGCGGTGTTGACCAGAGAAGCGCCTTCGGCCAGCTTCAGGTCGACCATCAGCTCCAGCCGTCCCGACGCCGGAAAAAACTGCTGCGGGACAAAACGGAACAGCATCACCGAGCCGACGAACAACAGCACGGTCAAGGTGATCACCGTCTTACGTCGACGCACGCACCACTCCACCGTTCGCCGGACTCGCTGATAGAACGGCGTGCCGTAGGGGTCCGGCTGGCCGTCAGCGGTGCCGTGCCTGGCCGCGTGAATCTTCGCCAGGTCCGGCAGGAGTTTTTCCCCGAGGTACGGCACGAATACCACCGCGGCCACCCACGAAGCGAGCAGTGCGAGGGTCACTACCTGGAAAATCGAACGGGTGTACTCACCGGTGCCCGATTGTGCGGTGGCGATCGGCAGGAACCCCGCCGCGGTGATCAAGGTACCGGTGAGCATTGGGAATGCCGTGCTGGTCCAGGCAAAACTGGCCGCTTTGATCCGGTCGTAACCCTGCTCCATCTTGATGGCCATCATCTCCACCGCAATGATCGCGTCATCCACCAGCAGCCCCAGGGCCAACACCAACGCGCCGAGGGAAATCTTGTGCAAGCCGATGCCCAGGTAATACATCGCGGCGAAGGTCATCGCCAAGACCAGCGGAATCGCCAGCCCCACCACCATTCCGGTACGTAGCCCCAACGAGAAGAAGCTCACCAGCAAGACAATCGTCAGTGCTTCAATCAGCACCTGGACGAACTCGCCGACGCCGGTCTTCACCGCAGCCGGCTGGTCGGAAACCTTGCGCAGTTGCATGCCCGCCGGCAGGGTGTTCTGGATGCGGGCAAACTCGGCTTCGAGGGCCTTGCCAAGGATCAGGATGTCACCGCCCTCCTTCATCGCCACGGCTAGGCCGATGGCGTCTTCAGCCATGAAGCGCATGCGCGGGGCCGGTGGGTCATTGAAGCCGCGCCGGACATCGGCCACGTCACCGATCCGGAAGGTCCGGTCGGCCACGCGGATCGGAAAATCACGGATCTCTTCCACGGTCTGGAAATTCCCCGAGACCCGGAGCTGCAATCGCTCGCTGCCGGTCTCGAAGAAGCCGGCGGTCGATACCGCGTTCTGCGCCTGCAGAGCCTGCTGGACAGCCGCCACGGGCAAGCCGAGAGTCGCCAGCTTCACGTTCGACAGCTCGACCCAGATTTTCTCGTCCTGCAGGCCGACCAACTCGACCTTGCCCACGTCCTTGACCCGCTGCAACTGGATCTGGATACGGTCAGCGTAATCCTTGAGCACGCCATAATCGAAGCCGTCGCCGGTGAGCGCATAGATATTGCCGAAGGTAGTGCCGAACTCATCGTTGAAGAACGGTCCCTGGATACCCGGCGGCAAGGTCTGCCGGATATCGCCGATCTTCTTGCGGATCTGGTACCACAACTCGGGAATCTGCTTGGAATGCATGGAGTCGCGGGCAGCGAAAGTCACCTGGGATTCACCCGGGCGGGAAAACGAGACGATCTTTTCGTAATCGCCGGTTTCCATCAGCTTCTTTTCGATACGCTCGGTGACCTGGCGCGACACTTCCTCCGCCGTGGCCCCCGGCCAGACGGTGCGGATGACCATGGCCTTGAAGGTGAACGGCGGGTCTTCGCTCTGACCCAGCTTGGTGTAGGAAAGCGCGCCGACGATCGCCAGCAAGAGCATCAGGAACAGTACGATCTGGCGGTTACGCAACGCCCATTCGGAGAGATTGAAGCCCATCGGGGATTACTCCTTGGCCGCCAGGTTGACCACGCGATTGGAGCGATCCACCGGCCGAACCTGCTGGCCGTCCAGAAGCACATGCACGCCAGCAGCCACCACCCAGTCGTTGGCACTGAGGCCTTCAAGCACCGGCACGGTCTTTTCTCCGAAGGCACCGACGCGCACCGGGACTTTGCTAAGCGTGTTGTCCGGTTTGACCACCCAGACGAAGGTGGCGCCGTTCTCGGCGGTGAGAGCCGATAATGGCACCGACAGCGGCGCCTTTTCCGCGGTCTGGATAAACACCCGGGCGCTCTGGCCCAGCTCCGCCGGGACGCTGCCAGCGGTGAAGGCGACGCGCGCGGCGAAGGTACGGGATTTCGGATCGGCGGCCGGCGAGAGTTCGCGGATGCGCCCGCTGAAGCGCTGATCGGGCTGGCTCCACAGTTCTACCGACACTGGCTGGCCGATCTTGAACCGACCAAATCCCTGCTCCGGCAGGCTGATCAGGACTTCACGCTCGCCGTCGGTGGCCAAGGTGAAGACGGTCTGTCCAGCCGACACCACCTGACCGACTTCCACCGCCCGCCGAGCCACCACGCCGTTCTGAGGCGCACGCAACACCGAATAGCTGGCCTGGTTACTGGCAACGTCGAATTCAGCCTTGATCTGTTTGACCCGCGCCGCGCCGGAGCGATAGAGATTCTCGGCGTTGTCGTATTGGGAACGGCTGACCATCTGCCGCTCCATCAAGGTCTTGTAGCGGTCACGCTCGGCTTTCACCAGGCTCAGGTTGGCCTCGGCGGCGGCGACCTGAGCCCGGCTCGCTTCCAGTTGCAGGCGCACATCCTCGGGGTCGAGTTCGGCCAGCGCCTGGTTGGCCTTGACCCGCTGGCCCTCTTCCACCAGTCGGCGGCTCACTTTGCCACCAATGCGAAACGCCAGCTCCGGCTCGAACCGCGCCCGTACTTCGCCGGGATAACTGTCCATTGCCTGGGCCGAAGGCTCCGGCTTGACGACCATCGCAGGGCGCACGGCGACCGGCGTCGGCTCCTCATGACCACACGCAGACAATAAAAAAGCCAGGCTGACTGGCACGGCGAGGGGCAGGACATAGCGGAACATGGTGGAGGACCTTTCGCTAATGATGCTTGGAATAATTATACTGGCGAGTATGTTATTAATAGCAAACTCACCAGTCCAGTATTAAAAGCGAATAATGTCGAACAATCCTGCCTCCTCCAGCGGCCCCGGTCGTCCCAAGGATCTGGCCAAGCGCCAGGCCATTCTCGACGCCGCGAAACGCCTGTTCCTGAGCCTGGGCTACGCCAGTACCAGCATGGACGCCGTGGCCACCGAGGCCGGCGTCTCGAAGCTGACCGTCTACAGCCACTTCAATGACAAGGAAACGCTGTTTTCCGCTGCGGTGATTGCCAAGTGCGAGGAACAGGTGCCGCCACTTTTCTTCGAATGGGCCGACGGTGTTCCGATTGAACATGTGCTGCTGAACATCGCCCGCGGCTTCAACCAACTGATCAACAGCGACGAATCGGTGAACTTGCATCGACTGATGGTGGCGCTGGGCAGCCAGGATCCGAAGCTTTCCACCATCTTCTACCAGGCCGGCCCGCAGCGAATGCTTTCCGGAATGGAAAGGTTGCTGACCAAGATCGACCAGAGCGGCGCCCTGAGCATCGACAAACCGCGCAACGCCGCCGAGCATTTCTTCTGCCTGATCAAGGGCGCGGCGAACTTCAGGTTGTTGTATGGCTGCGACGGGCCGCAGGACGCCGAAGCGGCCGAAGCGCATGTGCAGGAAGTGGTGGGGTTGTTTGTGCGGGCTTATCGGCCTTAGTCCGACCGGTCACTTTTCACCAGCTGGAAGGGCCTCTTCGCGAGCAGGCTCGCTCCCACAGGAGGACTGGGGTGAATATGGATTCTGCTGAACAGCTCCCTCCCACAGGGTTGAAAGTACCCAGATCCAATGTGGGAGCGAGCCTGCTCGCGAATGAAGTCACCCCGCTCTCAGGCCTTGAGCGCTTTCTTCGGATAGATATCGTACCGACTGGATTTGCCTTCGAGCCCATGGCTCGGCTTCGGCCCTTCAATGCAGGGGGCCTTGCGCGGACGCTTGACCACTACCCGGTGGGTCGCCAACGCCAGCGCGGCGGCAAGCAGCGCCGGGGCGTCGGTATCATCGCCCACCAGCGGACGGAACAGGCGCATCTCTTTTTTCACCAGCGCGGTTTTCTCCCGATGGGGAAACATCGGGTCCAGGTAGATCACCTGGGGCGGCTCGCCTTGCCAGCTGCGCATCACGTCGATGGAATTGCCCTTGAGCAAGCGCATCCGCGCCACAATCGGCGCCACATCGAAATCTTCCGCACCGCGAGCCAGGCCATCCTCCAGCAAAGCGCCAATCAACGGTTGGCGCTCGATCAGGCTCATCTCGCAACCGAGGCTCGCCAGCACGAACGCATCCTTGCCCAACCCCGCCGTGGCATCCAGCACTCGCGGACGCACACCCTGGGCGACACCAACTGCCTTGGCGATCATCTGGCCACTGCCGCCGCCGTACAAACGACGGTGGGCTGCGCCGCCCTCGACGAAATCCACCCGCACCGGTCCCGGCGCATCGGGACCCAGCTGCTGCAATTGCAACCCGTGCTCGCCGACCTGCAAGACGAACTCGCCGTCATCCATCTGCAACGGCAGGCCGAGCTGTTCGGCCCACTGCTCGGCGCGGGGCTGGAACGCCGCGGCCAGAGCCTCGACGTGGATGCGGCAAGCCGCGGGTTGCTCAATCATGAAAACCTGCTCAAAAAATTAAGGATCGGCAAAAACGGCCGATAACAACGGTGAACGGCATTTTGCCAGAGCTGAGCGTCGACCGAGAAAAATGTCAGTCATTCAATCCACATCGATAGGCGTTATCTCCCCTTACGGCGATTACAGCCTGCGTAACACCCAAGCGCTGAGCGGCGTCAGTCACCTGTGGCAGGATTTTTTTGCCCGGGCCCTGGCCGACCAGTTGGGTGAAAACGCACCGGCGCCCGGCAGCTACCAGCCAGTCGCCCTCGATGAAGCGGTTGAACCGACCCTGGGCGCCGAGCTGCTGGAGCATATCGTCAGCCAGCGCACCTGCGACGTGACGGAGACCCAGGTCAAGCCACCCGAGCCATTGTTCCTGCCGATCGCCGAGCTCGAACTCGATTTGCTCGACAAGCCGTTCCCACCCTTCCCGCCAGAAGAAATCGTCGCACAGCAAAAGCAGCAGACCTTCGAGAGCAACTGGGTTCGCCCGATCGTCCTCGCCGCCGGTCAACCGTTGCCAGAGCCGGGCCCGGCACCACAGCCGCGTCGACTGCCGCTGCCGATTGCCGAATTCGAACTCGACCTGTTGGACAAGCCGTTCCCTCCATTCCCGGAAGAGGAACTGGTGGCACAGCAGAAACAACTGGACTTCGATACTCGCTGGGCGCGTCCGATCGTACTGCAGAACCTGCGCATCGCTGCCTGATTCCTCAACGACAAATCCACCAAGGCCCCACATCCAGATGAAAATGGTTGCGGTGCGCCGCGTTGTAATCCGGGCTCAAGACCACACTGAACATGTCGCAGGCGCCATCGCGCACCTGTCGTAAAAACTGCGCATCGGTGTTGTCCTTCGGCCAATCCCTGAGCACGCTGACTGCGCGTCCATCGGCCAGGCGAAACCCGGCGATGTCCAACGCGCTGGCGGTGGCGTGCTGGCTGCGCGCGCCGCTTTCACGACCGTACATGTTGCGACAGGCAAAACTGCCCAAGTGATCGACCCGCGTGACTTGCTTGCCATAGGCGGCCATTGCCGCCGGCTGCAATGCATGGCGCTCGAACAGCGCGAAGGCCACCGCCAGTGGGCAACTGGCGAGGAAGCTGCTGCTCAGCGCCACCTCGCCGCCCTGCACCCGCAGCACATTGGTCAGCGGGCACGAGGTATTGGCGCCACTGTCGGCCTGGCGAGCGGTGCGCAGCCCCGACG
>NZ_JBHFJB010000116.1:0-2481 GCF_057334555.1 Pseudomonas sp. AGC41 | reverse complement strand
CAGCCCCGACGTGGCGAGCGCCTGGTCACACAACTGCGGATCGTTGCGCAGGGCCATGAGTTTGTAACGGGTCAGCAGGTTCGGCGGCGCTTTCACGTCCAGCGGCGCCCAGGGGTTCCATTGCGGGGGTACGGCCAGCCAACCGCGCCATACCGCCACCACCGCGACGCCAACGACCAGCGTCAATACCATCAGTCCTTTCAAAAACCGCACGACAACGCCTCGGGCTTCAACCCTTGAATAATTGATTGGCCTGGATAAAAGGCATTGAGCGACGAGTGAAGGTGAAGGTCCCCTGCTGTCGGATTTCTTCGGCGGCGCGGAAAAACTCGCCGTACGCCGCCAGCGCGAGGGCCGATCCGACGCTGATGCGCTTGACGCCCAGTTCGCTCAATTGCGCCACCGTCAGGTCCAGCGCGCCGGACATCAGTACGTTGACGGGCTTGGGCGCTACGGCCCGGACCACCGCCAGCACTTGCTCGGCGCTGCTCAGCCCCGGCGCGTACAGCACGTCGGCGCCGGCGTCGGCGAAGGCCTTCAGGCGTCGGATCGTGTCGTCCAGATCCGGCCTGCCATGCAGGAAATTTTCCGCCCGCGCGGTCAGCAGGAAAGGGAACGGCAGACTACGCACCGCCTCGGCGGCGGCCTTGACCCGCGCCACGGCGTGCTCGAAATCGTAGATCGGGCTGTCTTCGCGGCCCGTGGCATCTTCGATGGAGCCCCCTACCGCGCCGGCTTGTGCCGCGCGGAGCAAGCTGCGGGCGCAATCTTCGGGCGCATCGGCAAAGCCGTTTTCCAGGTCGACGGCAACTGGCAGGTCCGTGGCCGCAACAATCGCTCGCACATTCGCCAGCGTGTCATCCAGCCCCAGGGCGCCGTCAGGTCGTGCCAGGGAAAAAGCGTGACCGGCACTGGTCGTCGCCAATGCTTCAAAGCCGAGGCTGGCGAGCATCTTTGCCGAACCGGCATCCCATGGATTGGGAATGACAAACGCCCCATCGCGTTCGTGCAAGGCCTTGAACGCCTGAGCTCGGCGGGTTTGTGCATCCATGAAAGTCGCTCCTGAGCAATTTTGCGGAGTTCGCCTCAGAGCAGACCGAGTTGCTCGGCGGCGGGTTCTCTATATAGCTCAGGCAGCGCCGGCAAGCCAGGCAAACGCTTCATCAGGCGGCTGTGAAAATGCATCGCGAGTTTCGCCGCCAGCAGATTGTCGGCGGTGTGCAGGAACATATACGGCGTGCGCCCCTCTTCGATCCACACGGCGATCTTTTCCACCCATGGCGTCAGAAACGGCTCGTTGGCCTCGACTACCGGATGACCGACGAAGCGCACCTGCGGGCACTGAGTGAACGCCGCCGGCCGCGTCGGCACCCGGGGCTTCTTGTATTGTGCGTGAATGACTTCAGGGGCGGTCGACGCGCAGCTGAACAGGCCGCGGGGATCGAGACAGATGCGTTCGACACCACGATCGAGCAGCAAACGGTTGAGCTGTCGTTCGGCGTCGCCTTTGGCAAAAAACTCATCGTGACGCACCTCTACGGCCAACGGCCGTGGGAACGCGTCGATGAATGCCGCCAGCTCTGGCAATCGATTGGGCGTGAACGCCTTGGACAACTGCAGCCAGTACGGTGAGACGCGCTCACCCAGCGGGCTCAACAACTGGACAAAGGTTTCGGTGGCGGTCAAGTGTTCGCGCAAGTCGCCGCCGTGGCTGATGTCACCGGGAATCTTGGCGGTGAAGCGAAAGTGCTCGGGCATGATCTCGGCCCAGCGCTGAACGGTGGACGCGGCCGGGCTCGCGTAGAAGGTCGTGTTGCCTTCCACCGCATTGAATACTTGAGAATAGAGACTGAGGAAGTCGGAGCTTTTGGCGTCCCGGGGATAAAGATAATCGCGCCAGGCATTTTCGCTCCAGGACGGGCAACCCAGATAGTAGGGCAACCGCATCAGATGTAGAGGTCGAGGCCCAGCACTTCCATATCCCAATCAACAAAACCGGCGGTGCTCAGGTAGCTGGCCAGCGCCGTGGCGACACTGCGGCTCATGGCGCGGTGATACAGCATGTCCTGCTGACGGGCGGGAAGATTGCTCAGGCGTTGCGCAGAGGCTTTGGCGGCGCGGGCGGCGAGTTGCTCTTCGGACGGAAATTCCAGCTCACCGTCAATATCATCGAAGTTTTCCGGCTCAGCGGCTTTACCCGCACGAGGCCGACGCTTGATGGGGTAGGACTGGGATGAAACGCCGTCTATACGCATAACAGAATGCTCGGTATCAATGATGGCAATTTAGCGGCACATTCGTATCCGCGCAAATGCGCAAGTGATAACTAGAACACATAAAGGCAAAAAGGTTTAAAAACCGGCGAAAAAAGTGACGACTGGCAATTTTGGGTGTGACTTTTGGATCCTGGGATGACTTTGACAGGTTTTGAGCCGGAGCAACGCCTTCGTGGCGAGGGAGCTTGCTCCCGCTGGGTTGCGC
>NZ_JBHFJB010000115.1:74186-80466 GCF_057334555.1 Pseudomonas sp. AGC41 | reverse complement strand
ACATCCTGCTCCCAAAGCAGGCGCGCTACCGGACTGCGCTATACCCCGGTAAAAAAAAGGCGACCTTCGCAAGTCGCCTTCCTCGATCAGCGCTTTTGGCCTCTGATCTTAAGATTCGATTCCAGCGAACTGGTTTCAAAAATGGTGGGTCGTGTGGGATTCGAACCTACGACCAATTGGTTAAAAGCCAACTGCTCTACCAACTGAGCTAACGACCCAAATATGGTCGGGGTAAGGGGATTCGAACTCCTGACATCCTGCTCCCAAAGCAGGCGCGCTACCGGACTGCGCTATACCCCGATTGAAATGGCTCCGTGACCAGGACTCGAACCTGGGACCCAATGATTAACAGTCATTTGCTCTACCGACTGAGCTATCACGGAACTGATATTTCAAGTTACTGCTATTTACCGCTACAGCGTTGAAGCTTGCTGCAACCTCTTCGACCCGTTTGCATCGCTGCGTTCGTGTGTCTGAGGCGCGCTATTCTACAATCTTCAAAACCTCTGTCAACCCTTTAAATTGCTTTCAAGACAATGATTTGCAACTTATTTTGGATTCCTTCCCAGTGAGAAGTCGCCCTTGGGGTGACGTACTGCGGGGCGCACTTTACAAGCCTTTTCCTTTGAGTTCAACGGCCTGATGAAAAAAATGGCCTCGCCAGGCGAGGCCATTTCAATCATCGGCTGTTGCGGCTTTCAGTTGAAGACGATCTCCTCGTTTTCCACGGTGCCGGTCACGGTTTCGCCGGGCATGAAGCGGCCGGACAGAATCAACTGCGCCAACGGGTTTTCGATCCAGCGCTGGATGGCCCGTTTCAGCGGCCGTGCGCCATAGACCGGGTCGTAACCCACCGCGATCAGCTTGTCCAAGGCCTCATCGCTCAGTTGCAGCTTCAGCTCACGCTCGGTGAGACGGCTGCGCAGGCGACCCAGCTGGATCTCGGTAATACCGGCGATCTGATCACGGGCCAGCGGCTCGAAGATCACCACTTCGTCCACCCGGTTGATGAACTCGGGACGGAAGTGCGTGGAAATCGCGTCCATCACCGCAGCGCGTTGCGCCTCGCGATCGCCGACCAGCTCCTGGATCTGCGTCGAGCCCAGGTTGGAGGTCATCACGATCACCGTGTTGCGAAAATCCACCGTACGGCCGTGGCTGTCAGTCAGGCGACCGTCCTCAAGCACCTGCAAGAGAATGTTGAACACGTCCGGGTGGGCCTTCTCGACCTCATCGAGCAGTATCACCGAGTAGGGTTTGCGCCGCACGGCCTCGGTCAGGTAACCGCCCTCTTCGTAGCCGACATAGCCTGGCGGCGCACCGATCAAGCGGGCCACGGAATGTTTCTCCATGAACTCGGACATGTCGATGCGCACCATGGCCTCTTCGGTATCGAAGAGGAATTCGGCCAGCGCCTTGCACAGCTCGGTCTTGCCCACGCCGGTCGGGCCGAGGAACATGAACGAGCCGCTCGGACGGTTAGGGTCCGACAACCCGGCACGGGACCGACGCACGGCGTTGGAGACCGCCACCACGGCTTCTTCCTGGCCGATCACGCGCTGGTGCAACAGGCTTTCCATCTTCAGCAGCTTGTCGCGCTCGCCTTCAAGCATTTTCGATACGGGAATGCCGGTCCACTTGGAAACCACCTCGGCGATTTCCTCTTCGGTGACCTTGCTGCGTAGCAACTGGTTTTCGCTCTTGCCGTGCTGGTCGACCATCTGCAAGCTGCGCTCAAGATCCGGGATCACCCCGTATTGCAGCTCGGCCATGCGGTTGAGATCGCCCTTGCGGCGAGCCGCTTCCAGTTCCTGGCGAGACTGCTCGATCTTCTGCTGGATCTGCGCCGAGCCCTGGACTTCGGCTTTCTCCGAATTCCAGATTTCTTCGAGATCGGAATACTCGCGCTCATGCCGGACGATTTCTTCCTGCAACCTCTCCAGGCGTTTCTTCGCCGCTTCGTCGCTCTCTTTTTTCAGGGCCTGGGACTCGACCTTGAGCTGAATCAGACGCCGCTCCAGACGATCCAGGACCTCTGGCTTGGAATCGATTTCCATGCGGATGCGGCTGGCGGCCTCGTCAATCAGGTCGATGGCCTTGTCCGGCAATTGCCGGTCAGTAATATAGCGGTGGCTGAGCTTCGCTGCCGCGATGATCGCGCCGTCGGTGATCGCCACCTTGTGGTGGACCTCGTAGCGCTCCTTCAGGCCGCGCAAGATCGCGATGGTGTCTTCTTCGCTCGGCTCCTCCACCAGCACCTTCTGGAAGCGCCGTTCCAGGGCCGCATCTTTCTCGATGTACTGGCGGTATTCGTTGAGCGTGGTCGCGCCAACGCAATGCAACTCGCCACGGGCCAGCGCAGGCTTGAGCATGTTGCCGGCGTCCATCGAGCCCTCGCCCTTGCCGGCCCCGACCATGGTGTGCAATTCGTCGATGAACAGAATGATCTGCCCTTCCTGCTTCGACAGTTCATTGAGCAAGGCCTTGAGCCGTTCCTCGAATTCGCCGCGGTACTTGGCGCCAGCGATCAGCGCCCCCATGTCGAGGGACAGCAAGCGCTTGCCCCGCAGGCCGTCGGGCACTTCGCCATTGATGATGCGCTGGGCCAGGCCCTCGGCGATGGCGGTCTTGCCCACGCCAGGTTCACCGATCAGCACCGGGTTGTTCTTGGTGCGGCGCTGCAGGACCTGGATGGTGCGGCGAATTTCATCGTCGCGGCCGATCACCGGGTCAAGCTTGCCTTCCTCGGCGCGCTTGGTCAGGTCGACGGTGTACTTGTCCAGCGCCTGGCGTGCTTCCTCGTGGTTGGGGTCGTTGACCGCATCGCCGCCGCGCAGGTTGTTGATGGCATTTTCCAAGGCTTTCTTGCTTACGCCCTGGCCGAGCAGCAACTTGCCCAGCTTGCTGTTCTCGTCCATCGCGGCGAGCAGCACCAGTTCGCTGGAAATGAACTGGTCGCCCTTCTGTTGGGCCAGGCGATCAGCCTGGTTGAGCAGCCGCGCCAGATCCTGGGACATGTTCACGTCACCGGTTGGATTCTGGATCTTGGGCAATTGATCGAGTTCTTTGGCCAACTCTTTGCGCAGGCTGTTGACGTCAAAGCCCACTTGCATCAGGAGTGGCTTGATGGAGCCGCCCTGCTGTTCGAGCATGGCCTGCATCAAGTGCGCCGGTTCGATACCGGGATGGTCCAGGCCGACGGCCAGAGACTGGGCGTCGGACAGGGCCAATTGTAATTTGCTGGTTAAACGGTCAATACGCATGGGTCACCTTCCTTTTGAGCAGGCCGGACCTAAGAAACATCCTGAATGAAGAAACCTGCCAGATACCGCTATAGATGTGGTCGATTCTGGAAGATTCAAGCAGCGCGCTGTTGATACAGATCAGGGGAGTCTAGCGTTCAAGCCAGATCAGGGAGGCGAAACGACCGGTGCGCGGATTGCGCCGGTAGGAAAAGAAGCGCGGATCGGTCACGGTGCAAAAACCGCCACCATAGACCGCCGTTACGCCGCGTGCCGCCAGGCGTAGCCGTGCCAATGCGTAGATGTCTGCGAGAAATTTTCCGGCATTGGGGCTGGGCGCAAAGGCCTGGGCCGCTGACGGCAAATGAACGGTGAAGGCCTCCCGCACCTCCGGGCCGACCTCAAAGGCTTGCGGGCCAATGGCCGGGCCGAGCCAGGCGAGAATCTCTTCGCTGGGTTGCCGCAGACTGTCGAGCGTAGCTTCCAGCACCCCGTTCGCCAGCCCCCGCCAACCGGCATGCGCTGCCGCGACATGGGTGCCGGCACGATTGCAGAACAGTACCGGCAGGCAATCCGCGGTCATCGCCGTACAGGCGACGCCCGGCGTGGTGCTCCAACTGGCATCGGCGCTGACGACGTGGGCCGGATCAGCCTTGACCACATTGATTCCGTGGACTTGCTGCAGCCAGGCCGGACGCATGACGAACTGATCGGTGAGGCGACGCCGGTTTTCGGCAACGGCCGCAGGGTCGTCACCCACATGGTCGCCAAGATTGAGGCTGTCGAACGGCGCCAGGCTGACGCCGCCCTCGCGGGTGGTGACACAGGCCTTGACCCGGGCCGGCGCGGGCCAGTCGGGTATCAGCCGGTCACTCATCCGATGAACGCCTCGCGATCCTGCTTGAGCAGCGTCAGCAGCCAGACGAAGTCATCCGGCAACGGCGACTCCCAGCTCATGCGCTTACCGGTCGTCGGGTGGTCCAGCTCCAGGAAACGCGCGTGCAACGCCTGGCGCGGGAAATTCTTCAACGATTCGACCATGGTCTGGCTGGCGGCCGGCGGAATGCGGAAGCGACCGCCATAGGCCGGGTCACCCACCAACGGGAAGTTGATATGGGCCATGTGCACGCGAATCTGGTGGGTCCGGCCGGTTTCCAGCTTGACCCGCACATGCGTGTGCGAACGAAAACGCTCCAGCACGCGGTAGTGACTGACCGCCTGCTTGCCACCTTCCATCACCGCCATGCGCTGGCGCTGCTGGCCGTGACGGCCGATCGGTGCGTTGATCTTGCCACCGGCGGTGACCACGCCGATCACGATGCATTCATAGATGCGGCTGACGCTACGGCTTTGCAGCTGTGTGACCAGCTGCGTCTGCGCCTGGATGGTCTTGGCGACCACCATCAGGCCGGTGGTGTCCTTGTCCAAGCGGTGCACGATCCCGGCGCGGGGCACATTGATGATGTCCGGCACGTGATGCAGCAAGGCGTTGAGCAGGGTGCCATCGGCGTGCCCGGCCGCCGGGTGGACCACCAGGCCCGCGGGCTTGTTGATGACCAGGATGTCGTCGTCTTCGTAGACGATGTCCAGGGCAATGTCCTGGACGACCCATTCTCCCTGGGCCTCCTGCTCGGCGGTCAGTTCGAGGATGGCGCCGCCATGGACGATGTCGCGCGGACGGATCACCGCCCCGTCCACTGTCAGGCGACCGTCCTTGATCCAGGCGGAAAGGCGCGAGCGCGAGTGCTCGGCGAAGAGTTGGGCGGCGACTTGATCGAGGCGTTGGCCGCCCAATTCGGACGGCACCTCTGCGCGAAGTTCTATTTTATCGGACATGCTCGGACTGGGCGTCGGCACAGCCTTTGGTTTCGGCTGCGCGCTTGTGGTTAAATACGGCGTCTTTTGCCCCGAGGCTTTCAACGGGGCGCTCATCATAACAGGACGGCCCCGCCCAAGACAGCGGCCGTCATAGGGACGCAAGCCGCCATGCAAGTGAAACACCTGCTGCTGATCGCCATCCTCGCATTGACTGCTGCTTGCTCGTCGAAGGAAGTCGTAGACGAAAACCTGAGCGAAGTCGAACTGTACCAACAGGCGCAGAACGACCTGGACAACAACAGCTATACCAGCGCCACCGCCAAGCTCAAGGCGTTGGAGTCACGGTATCCGTTCGGTCGCTACGCCGACCAGGCGCAGCTGGAGCTGATCTACGCCAACTACAAAAACGCCGAGCCGGAAGCTGCCAAGTCCGCCGCCGAGCGCTTCATTCGTCTGCACCCGCAGCACCCGAACGTCGATTACGCTTACTACCTCAAGGGTCTGACTTCCTTCGACCAGGACGTCGGCCTGCTGGCGCGCTTCCTGCCGCTGGACATGACCAAGCGTGACCCGGGCGCCGCGCGCGACTCCTACAACGAGTTCGCCCAGCTGACCAGCCGCTTCCCCAACAGCCGCTATTCGCCTGATGCCAAGCAGCGCATGATCTACCTGCGCAACCTGCTGGCGTCCTACGAAATCCACGTGGCGGACTACTACCTGACCCGCCAGGCCTACGTCGCCGCTGCCAACCGTGGCCGCTACGTGGTGGAAAACTTCCAGGAAACCCCATCGGTGGGCGATGGCCTGGCTGTCATGACCGAGGCCTACCAGCGCCTGCACCTGGATGAGCTCGCGGCCACCAGCCTGGAAACCCTGAAGCTGAACTACCCTGATCACCCATCGCTGGTCGATGGCCAGTTCACCCCGCGGGTCGATGAAGCCGACAACCGTTCGTGGCTGAGCAAGGCGACCCTCGGCCTGATCGAGTCCCGTCCACCGCTGCCGCCGGGTGAAACCCGCGCCAACCAGGACGTCCAGCGTCAGTTCCAGGACGCCAAGGAAGCCATTCCGAACGAGCTCAAGCCCAAGGACGAAAATGGCGACGTGATCGAAGAAGAAGAGCCTGAAAGCGAATCCAGCGATCGCTCCTGGTTCAGCTACATGACGTTCGGCATGTTCGACTGAAAGCCAAGCGGCATGAAAAAGGGAGACCCTTGGGT
>NZ_JBHFJB010000115.1:70787-74166 GCF_057334555.1 Pseudomonas sp. AGC41 | reverse complement strand
CCTTGGGTCTCCCTTTTTCATGCCCGCATTTATTGCGCTGTGCGCCGTTACTGTCCTTGGCTAAACTGCCTGATCTCTAGCCAAAAAGCCGCCCATCATGCTTCGTTTACTGTTCTGGATCGCCCTGATTGCCGCCGCGATATGGTTGTGGCGCAAGTTCAAGGCAAGCTCTGCCACATCGAACAACACGCGTGACCATGACGCCCGTCCCATGGTGAGTTGCGCCCAATGCGGGGTGCACCTGCCGCGTGACCGGGCATTGGCCCTCGACCAACAATGGTATTGCAGCCAGGCTCACCTCGAGCAAGGCCCGGGTACTCGTGATCGCTGAGGCCTCGCGTCCCCGCGTCAAACAGGCGCAGCGCCTGCTGCGCCTCTATCACCTGTACCGCCTGAGCATCGGCATCACCCTGGTATTGCTGATCACCAGCAACATGGACAACCGGCTGCTGGAGTTCGCCAACGACGACTTGCTGCGCAGCGGCAGCTGGTTGTACCTGGTGCTGAACATCCTGCTGGTGGTGTTTCTTGAAAACACGCGTCGCCCTGCACGGCTGTTCGGGCTGGCGCTGACCGATGTATTGCTGCTGTCGTGGCTGTTCTTCGTCGCGGGCGGCGCCCCCAGCGCCATCGGCAACCTGATCATTGTCTCGGTAGCCATCGGCAACACTTTGCTGAAAGGGCGTATCGGCCTGTTGATCGCCGCGGTCGCCACCCTGGGCATCGTCGGCTCGACGTTTGTCCTCGGCCTCAGCGACGCGAGCCGCTCCAGCAGCTATCTGCAGGCAGGCACCCTGGGCGCCTTGTGTTTCGCCGCCGCTTTGCTGGTGCAAGGCCTGACCCGACGCCTGGAAGCCAGCGAAACCCTGGCCGAGCAACGGGCCAGCGAAGTGCTCAGCCTCGAAGCCCTCAACGCGTTGATCCTGCAGCGCATGCGCACCGGCATCCTGGTGCTTGATCACCAGCACCGGGTGCGGCTGGCCAACGAAAGCGCCTTGAGCCTGCTGGGCATGCACGACCTGATAGGCCAGCGGATAGACGACTATTCCAGCGCCCTGGTCGAACGGCTGCAATCATGGCGGGACAACCCCAGCCTGCGTGCACAAAGCCTGACCATCAGCGGCACCGGCCTGACGCTGCAACCCAGCTTCATCGCCCTCGGGCCACAAGATCAGCAACAGACCCTGGTTTTCCTCGAAGACCTGGCTCAAGTGGCCCAGCATGCCCAGCAATTGAAACTGGCCTCCCTCGGGCGCCTCACCGCCGGTATTTCCCATGAAATCCGCAACCCTCTGGGCGCCATCAGTCATGCCGCGCAATTGCTACGTGAATCCGAGGAACTGAACGACGCCGACCGACGTCTGACGCAGATTATTCAAGACCACTCACTACGAATGAATCGCGTCATCGAAAACGTCCTGCAGCTGTCCCGCCGCCAGCAAACCGCGCCGCAACGCCTGGACTTACGCGCATGGCTGGAGCGATTCGTCCTGCAGACCCGAGAACACGCCGCCGAACACCAGCGATTGCACCTGAGCATCGACCCGGGCGACTACATCACGCTCATGGACCCCGACCAACTGGCCCAGGTGCTCGACAACTTGCTGCGCAACGCCTGGCGCCATAGCGCAATGGCCCATGAACAGGCCGAGGCCTGGTTCAAGCTGTTCGTCGACCCGCACAGTCAACTGGCCACGCTGGACATCATCGACAACGGCCCGGGCGTAACGCCGGAGCAGCAGGCGCATTTGTTCGAACCTTTCTTCACCACCAGCAGCCAGGGCACCGGCCTCGGGCTCTATCTGTCCCGTGAGCTGTGCGAAAGCAACCAGGCCCGCCTAGACTTCAAATCACGCCAAGGCGGCGGTTGCTTTCGCATCACCTTTGCTCACGGACGGAAACAGATTTGAATACACGCTCACGGCAACGAATCCTGATCGTCGATGACGAACCGGACATCCGCGAACTCCTGGAAATCACCCTGGGAAGGATGAAACTCGACACCCGCAGCGCCAAGAACCTCGCCGAGGCCCAAGCCCTGCTGGCAGGTGAAACCTTCGACCTGTGCCTGACCGACATGCGCCTGCCCGATGGCACCGGCCTGGAACTGGTGCAACACATCCAGCAACGCGTTCCTCAACTGCCGGTGGCGATGATCACCGCCTATGGCAGCCTGGAAGTTGCCATCGACGCGCTCAAGGCCGGCGCCTTCGACTTCCTGACCAAACCGGTCGACCTGGGGCGGCTGCGGGAGCTGATCGGCAGCGCCTTGCGCCTGTCGCCGGGAACCACGCCGGGGGCGACCGTCGAACGCTGCCTGTTGGGCGACTCACCGCCAATGCGCAGCGTACGCCGACAGATAGAAAAACTCGCCCGCAGCCAGGCGCCGGTCTACATCAGCGGCGAATCAGGCTGCGGCAAGGAACTGGTGGCGCGCCTGATCCATGAACAAGGCCCTCGCTGCGGCCAGGGGTTTGTGCCGGTCAATTGTGGGGCAATTCCAGCGGAGTTGATGGAAAGCGAGTTTTTTGGTCATCGAAAAGGCAGCTTCACCGGCGCCATCGAAGACAAGCCCGGCCTGTTCCAGGCGGCTCACGGCGGAACGCTATTCCTCGATGAAGTCGCCGACCTGCCGCTGGCGATGCAGGTCAAGCTGTTGCGAGCCATCCAGGAAAAGGCCGTGCGCGCAGTGGGCGGTCAACTGGAGGAAGTGGTGGATGTGCGAATTCTCTGCGCCACCCACAAGGACCTCGGTGCAGAAGTCGCTGCCGGTCGCTTCCGCCAGGACTTGTATTACCGACTGAATGTCATCGAACTGCGTGTCCCGCCCTTGCGCGAACGCCGGGAAGACATCGAGCTGCTCGCCAACCACATGCTCCAGCGCCTCGCCGCAAGCGCCGGCAGCCCAGTGGCGACGCTCCATTCGCAAGCCCTCAAAGCGCTGCAGAATTACCGCTTCCCGGGCAACGTGCGAGAACTGGAGAACATGCTCGAACGGGCCTACACCCTGTGCGAGCACCAGCAGATCGAGGCTGATGACTTGCGTCTCGCCGAACACAGCGCGGCTGGCGAGGCGGGCAATGCTGATCTGATGCAGGTCGACAATCTGGAAGATTATCTGGAGGACGTCGAACGTAAGGTCATCCTCCAGGCGCTGGAGGAAACCCGCTGGAACCGCACCGCAGCGGCGCAGAGATTGAAGTTGTCGTTTCGGTCGATGCGGTATCGGTTGAAGAAGTTGGGGTTGGATTGAAGTCAGCGCTTATTCCGTGGCGAGGGAGCTTGCTCCCGCTCGGCTGCGCAGCAGTCGTAAAAACACCCTGTTGTTTCCCAGATGCACCTTGCTGAATGATTTTGGGTCTGCTGCGCAGCCCAGCGG
>NZ_JBHFJB010000115.1:57828-70767 GCF_057334555.1 Pseudomonas sp. AGC41 | reverse complement strand
CCCCCCCCCCCCCCCCCCCCCCCACGGGATTTTTGGTTGCTGCCGCAGCTGCGTTCCCCTGTGGGAGCGAGCCTGCTCGCGAAGAGGTCAGCATTTCCAACATCTTCATTGGCTGTTACACCGCTTTTGCGAGCAGGCCCGCTCCCACAGGGAAGCCGAACCTACAGCCGCCCCGCCGGTGCATACGGCGCAGGATCGATCACCGGCTTGCGTCCCAACATCACGTCGACGAACAACCGACACGAAGCCGGCGCCAGCACCAGGCCGTTGCGGTAATGCCCGCAGTTCAACCACAACCCGGCAAACCCCGGCACTTCGCCAATGTAGGGAATACCCTCCGGCGATCCTGGCCGTAACCCGGCCCAATGCCCCACCAACTCCGCGTCGGCCAACGCCGGGATCAACTCCAGAGCCGAAGCCTTGAGGCTTTCCAGCGCCGCATCGGTCGGCGTCTTGTCGAAGCCTTCATGCTCCAGCGTACTGCCGATCAAAATGTGCCCGTCACGACGCGGAATCGCATAACGGCCCTTGGCCAGGACTATGCTCGAGAGAAAATCGGACGCGCATTTGTACAAAATCATCTGGCCCTTCACCGGCTCGACCGGCAACGTCAGCCCCAGCGTCCCCAGCAACTCGCCGCTCCAGGCACCCGCGGCGAGTACCACTTGATCACCGCGTATCTCACCCGCTGAGCTCTTCACGCCAATGACACGCTCACCGTCGCGAATGAACCCGCTGACTTCGCAATGCTCATGAAGCGTGACACCCGGCATCGCCTGCAACGCAGCCTTGAGCGACTTCACCAGCCGCGGGTTACGCACATTCGCCACATCGGCCATGTAGATCGCCCGGGAGAAGCCCGAGCCCACTACCGGAACCGCATCGTGGACCGCGGAGATATCCACGGTTCGCAGCGGACGCCCTTCCCGCTCGGCCCAGGCCAATGCTTCAGCCTGGTCGTCGAGGTCCAGCCAATACAGGCCGGTGACATGCACTTGCGGATCGATCCCGGTCGTTGCGAACAAGGAATCACCCAGCTGTGGATAAAAATCCTGCGACCAGTGGGCCAGCGCGGTGACCGCCGGGCTATAGCGCCACGGGTACAGCGGCGAAACAATACCGCCGCCGGCCCAGGAAGATTCCTGGCCAAGCCCGGAGCGGTCCAGCAGCACCACCCGCTGGCCTTCGGAGGCGAGATTGAATGCCGTCAACAGGCCGATGACTCCGCCGCCGACTATCACCACTTGCTGTTGCCTGGTCATGTTCTGTTTCGACTCACAAGACAGAGGGCGCTCGTCCGCACCCGGATAAAAACTCAACGACCCCAGCAATCCTTGGTGGTCACGCCGGCAGCGGCGTTGATATTGCCCCGCTTGCCCGTGTTGTCGATCGTAAAATCACCGCACTTGTCCGTCGCCATGGACGAGCCACTTCTGCGTAGTGCGGTCAGGGTAAAGCTCTGCTCCGTCGGCGTCAGGTTAATAGTGTAGAAATCGTTGCCAGCGCTCAGGCCAGTCGCGTTGGTATAGACGTTGGTCTTCGAATAGTGACGTTCGAGAATCTGCGCCTGTTCCGACAGCAGTCCGGCGATTTCGGCCCGGCGCCCCTTCTTCATGTATTCGGTCAGGCTCGGATAGCCGATGGTGATCACGATACCGATGATCGCGATGACGATCATGATTTCGATCAAGGTGAAACCCCGGTTGGATTTGCGCATGCCTTACCTCACTGTATTTGCCGCCACATGATACGACGGCTGCCACCGACGGACTTGGTCAGCAGGTCGGTGATTCCACCACCGGAGTCATTCACGACCATATTGGTTGCTCCATTGGCGCTGACGACGGCACTCAAGGTCGGGATCCCCCCCGTGAACACTACGCCAGCGGAAATCGTGTCGAGGGTATTGATCGAACCATCGTTGTTGGTATCGAGCACCGCGTAGTTGAGCATCTTACCGTTGAACGCATCCACTTCGATCAGCTTGCCGGTACCGAAGCTCGCGCATGGGTCAGTGGTATCAACGGCGGCGGTGGTGAAGACAACACGCCCAAGTACCAGGCTGGCCGGGTTGATCACCCGTTCGCCGGTCAACGCGTTGTTGTATATCAGCGGCAGATACCAGCCTTTTTGCGTGGGATAGGCCACGTTATTCTGGCTGGTGGTCACGAATTGCCCGGTAGTACCGGAAAAAATGCTAGTGATCGACTGGGCCTGCAGGTTCGCTACGGTGATCTGCCCGGCGCCACCGCTAGCGTCCCAGATCGAATAGAAACCTTGCAGGTCCTTGTTGAGCTTGTCCGCCGACTCGTTGAACTTGCCCGTGCCGAAAAATACCTGGATGCCGCCCTGGGGGTTCTCCGCCAGCAACGGTTGCGCGGTGATCGGCTGTGTCGCCCCACCTGGAGCGGTGAACAACGGCTGGCCGGCAAACGCCAGACCCCAGGTGTTCGGCGAAGTCGCGCTGAGGTCGAACTTCCACATCCGTCCTTTCAGGTCCCCGCCATAGGCCGCCTGCACAACATTCTGGGCGTTGACCCGCAGCTTGACCGACGAAAGGCCGTTATTGGAGTCGGGGCTGTTGACGACTATCTTGCGAATCAGCGAGCCATCGCGAACGTCCACCACGTACAGCGCCGCCACGCCAGTATTACTGCCATAACCATTGGCGATGAACGCCGCCCAGCGACCGTCCGCAAGGCGCGCGACTTCAGGGCGCGCGTAGGCGTAGCCCAGGTCATTGAAGGCATTGGCTGCGTTGGCGATGGTCGGCGCGCTGATCTCCCACAAGGCCCGGATCGCATTGCCTGCCGCTGCATCGAACAGTTGCACCGCGTAAAACGCCCGGCCGCCCGCGCCGGTGCCACCCAGGGCCAGCGTTTTCCAGACACTGCCCAGTTGCGCATCGAATACAGCAACCTGCCCGTCCACGAGGAATTTATGACTCACGCCATTGATGTAGCCGGGATCAGCGATGAGTTGCAATGAAGGCAGCACGGTCGACGGCATATATGCGTAACGGCGGGTTCCGTTGGCGCTGTTGATGACACTGAAGAAACCATCATTGCCATTCACCACCAGGCTGCTGCTCATGTTTGCCGCCTTGGTCGTCAGGTAATTGCTGTAACTGGTGTCATTCAGCAGGTCCGAGGCGGTCTGGTCATTGGGCGAGGCCAGGACCAGCGGCGAATTGATGATGTCCCCCAGCAGGACGCTGCGCACCTTGAGCCCGGTCTTGTTGACGCCCTTGCTCCATTCCACCAGATCGCTGCCGGTGATCCCCGTGGGCAGGCCCTGGCTCAGGCTGGTTTGCTGGGCCGGCGAAAAGTTGCCGTAGGCCAGGGTCACCGGCACGTTGGTCGCGGTGTTCCAGGACTGGTAGAGCGGCGGTGCGGCACCGGGGACGATAGCGGTGTCAGTGGTCCACTGCGCTGCTGCGGTGTTCACCGTTCCAGCGGAATTGAAGCCGAATGCCTTGATGATGCCGCGCCAGTCCCTGGGGTCATAGGTGGTCTGGTAAAAACTGGAAGTGCTGGAGAGCGTCGCGCCATTGCTGGTGCCGCCGCCTCCCGAACCGGCCTTGGAGGTGATATCGCTCAGGGCCGACGACAGGGCCGAGTTCAGGCCTTCACTGTCGGTGGCCGGATAATATTTGCCCGCACCGTAGCGAGCGGCGTCAGAAAGCATCTGGTTGGTGACAGCAAAACCCACGGTGTAGGTATTGAGGTACTGCCGGCGGAATTCGGCTCCATCCCAGCTTTTCCCGGTGACGTCGGTGCCGGTGGAACGCATGTCGATGTCGAAGGCGAATTTGGCAATGTCGTCCAGGTACAGCGTGTCGCCCTCTCCGTCCCCCCTGGGATCGGCGCCATCGTTGGCGCTGATGCCATCCCAGTTTGGCAAGCGGCTCCCCCCGGACAGATCATCGGTAGGAAACGTTCGGTCAAAAGTGGGCAAACCATCAGTGATCACCACGCCAAAATTTTTCTGGCATCGGTACTGAATCGGGCTGGTATAGGTACTTGGGGTGTTGTTGTAATAAGGCGCCATACCTCTGAAATAACGAGTGACTTCGTAGTAACTCTCAGCCAGCGGCGTATTGGCGACGGCGCCTAGAGCGTTTATGGCGCTGATCAAGGCGCTGTAGTTAGTATTCGCCTGCGTCTGGGTGACACTGCCACTTACCGGCGACAGATCGCTGATCGCACGAGCAATATAGCCGCCAGGGCCGGAGTTGAAGCTGTTGGGCGAATTGAAAGTGGCAAGGCCGATGCGCAGGGAGCGATTGTTGCCGACCAGATCAGTCGAAACATTCCTTGCTACGTTTATTCGATAGTCTCTTGGGATTGAGCCGTTGGTGAAGTCCCGGCTTGAACCGTTGGCAAGGGTGACTAGATAAGATAAGTACTTAGCTGTGTAGCGAGTATTCTCGCCGCCAACCGGATCGGGTAACCGCAGGCAAACCTGACCAAAGCCAGTTCGGTAGAAGCCATACCAGCCATTTAAACAATCGCCGCGGAACAGACTCGCAAGCAAAACGTTCCCGTCGTTTGCCGCAAGCAGCGCCCTATTGCTGCTGCTACAACTTCTGTCGTCAGTGCATATAGAAATCGGTGGTTGCGTTGCCGCCGGATCAAACCCCGCCGCCCAGATAATGTTGTTCATGCTTCCCGAATCATCGATCAGCAGCATCACGTTGGGCGTCACCGCCGCCGCACTCAACAGCGGCGATTCCGACGGTGTGAAGCCATAGGCCGGGGCCGTCAGGTAAAGGCTGAGCAACGCTCCCCACAACGCCTGGCGCCAGCTCCGAAGCACCCTAATATTTCGCATAGATGCTCTCCACTACGCTGCGCTGGTTGTTGCCCACCACCGCCACCGCCGTGATCCGGTACAGCGTCGCCGAGGTATTGAGCGGCACGTTGACTGCCGTAAGGGTTGTGCCGATATTCTGCACGCCGTAAAACCCACCGGCAGCGGCCACCCAGAGCACGCCCGACGAGGAATAGCGCCCCGCCGTCGTCACTGTTGCCGACTCAGGCGGTGGCGCGCATTGGGCTGCGGTACAGACCGGCAGCGAATAATTTTCTGCCTGCACCGCGCTTTCCCCGATCCTCAGCGCCGCCTCTGCCATCTGGAACGACTGGTTGCGCTGCATGACGCTGCTGGTCATCTTTTCCTGGAGCGTGGCGCTCTGCATCGACGACAAACCAATCAGTGTCAGCAGCAGCAAAAAGACCAGGCTGACCAGCAAGGCCATGCCACGCTGGCGATACCCGAAACCTGTCGCACCCATCAGTCGCCCCCTCATAGCAGCCGGTTGCGCAAGGCAGCAACCACGTTGAAGGTCTGCTCGCGCACGGTATTTTTCGGGTCGAACAGCGTCAACGTCAGGCGCACGCTGCGGATCAACGCCGGGTCGCTCGGGTTGCCGCTGTAGCTGGTGGCTGCGATGTCCGTCGCGCTGCCGGCCACGCCGAAGGTCACGTCGAATGCCCGCACGTTATCCACCAGCACCGCCATGGTCGGGTTGCCAGCGCCGCTCCCCAGCAATAACTGATTGTTGTTGAAACCATAGATCAGCCGCCGGATCGGAAAGGCCATCTGCCCGCTCGCGGGTGCTCGCGCCCCGGTGTAGGCGGTGGCCGTATTGCGGCAATCGGAAACGATGGTCCAGGTCGGCGCACTGCCGCTATTGCCGATATCCGCCGTGACCAGGGTCAACCTGCGGGTGGCGTTGTCCCAGCGAATCGGGGTGATCTGGCTGGCGGCGAAATCATTGTTCGACGACGCATCGGTGATCGTCGCCAGGCAGCCGAACATGCCCACCATGCGAATTTCCTGAACCATTTTGCTCAAGGCAAACCGTGCATCCTCCTGCATCACCGCGGCGGCACTCTGGCTTACGTAAGTATTTTTCGCGGCGATGAAAATCTGCACGACGCCCAGCACAACGATCAGGCTGATGACCAGCGCGATCATCAATTCGATCAGCCCGAAACCCCGGCTATGCCGGTTCATGGCGCCGTCGCCAATGGATCGACAGCGACCCGACTGGTCAGCACAAAGCTGCGTCGCGCCTCGGCCGCGTTGGTCGTGTTGGCAGCCCGGGCGTCGTCCCAGGAAATGGTGATGGTGTAGACCCGCTGGTTCAGCGCAACCGTACCGGTGGCCGTGGCGCCGCCGAAAGCGACGATGTTGGTCTTGAAGTCATAAAGATCCTGGTCCCGGGCCACGTTGAGGTTCGGCGAGCTCGGCGGCGTGATGGTGTAGTCGGCGGCGGAATTGGCCCGGATGCGGTCCAACAGGTCGTAGGCGATGAAGCTGGCCTGGCTGGTCATGCGCGAGCTGTCGGTGTATTTGAGAGCATTGAGCTGGACCATCGCCGCCCCCAGCAAACCCACGCCGAGAATCAGCATCGCCACCAGCACCTCGATGAGCGTCATGCCCTCCTGCGCCGTTTTACTGCAATCCTTCATCCGCAATTTCCACCCAATACGATTCGTCCATTGAGGCAGACATTGAGCGTCCTGCTCTGCGCCCCTCTCACGTAATTGAAGCCCACCGGGGTGGTCGGTGCCGATAACCCGCCCAGGTTGTTGAAATCAATGTTGGTCACTTCTGAGGTTAGCGTCAGAGTCACGCCACTGCCCATCGCTGGAACAACCCGCAATACATTGGTCGGATTGGCCGGGTTGCCAGTGTTGTAATACACCATCAATTCACCGCTCCAGGCTCCGCCCTGGGTGGTGGGACGAATGCGCGTGGTGATGCCACGATTGATCGCTTCCATTCGCGCGAAGTTCAAGGCCCTGCGCAGGTCGCCGATCTCGGTATCGGCCTTGGTACTTTGCAGCGAGCCGGTGAACGACGGCACCGCCATGGTGATCAGGATCAGCAACACGCCGAGGGCGACCAACACCTCGATCAGCGTGAAACCTTTTGTACGAAGATCCATCGATGCCCTCCGTTGCCGTCGGCTATACCTGCTTCTACACGCTAGAACAAACCACCGCCTGTGGCGAGGAAGCTTGCTCCCGTTCGACCGTGCTGGCGCTCCAGCGCGTAGCGGCCGCTATTTTGGGGCCGCTGCGCAGCCCAGCGGGAGCAAGCTCCCTCGCCACAAAGTGCTTCCTGCCATATTGGGCTCCTTGCACAATCGCGCCGCTTCACACTCTCCAGGGAGGAGACGTCATGCATCAACAGGGCTTCAGCCTGATCGAACTGCTCATGGGACTGGCGATTGCCGCAATTGTTCTGCCGTGGGCCGGTGCAAGCTACAAAGAGCTGATCGAGTCCATCGAGCGCGAGGATACCGCCCGGTTGCTGATCCGCGGGTTGCGTTCTGCCCGCAGCGAAGCCATCACGCGCAACCGCCGCATCCTGATCCAGGGAATCGACAATGATTGGGGCAAGGGCTGGCGGATCACGCTGGACGACAACGAGAAAACCTTGCTGAGGGAGCGCAGCGGTCATGCTCGGGTGGTTGGCAACTCGCCAGTGAAACGCCGGGTGAGGTTCGGCGGCCAGGGGGAAGCCCTGCACCCCGACGGCGCGTTCCAGGCAGGGACACTGCATGTCTGCGCCAGACGCGGGCCGGTCAGCCATCACCAGGTGATCCTGGCGCCCTCCGGCCGCGTCCGCCTGGAAAGTGTCAAAGCCGAGCAGGCCCTGTGTGAAAAAGGACTCAAAGCAGGGAGCGGACCCGCAGCTCTTTCGGCATCGAGAACGTAATGTTTTCCTCGCGACCCGCCAGCTCGTCAGCGCCCGTTGCGCCCCAGGCCTGCAATTGCTCGATCACCCCGCGTACGAGGACTTCCGGCGCGGAGGCGCCGGCGGTAATGCCGATCCGCTCGACACCGTCGAACCAACTGCGCTGCATATCTTCAGCGCCGTCGATCAGGTAGGCCGGGGTCGACATGCGTTCGGCCAGCTCGCGCAAGCGGTTGGAGTTGGAGCTGTTCGGGCTGCCGACCACCAGGACCACATCACACTCGTTGGCCAGTTGCTTGACCGCGTCCTGACGGTTCTGGGTCGCGTAGCAGATATCATCCTTGCGCGGCCCGCCGATGGCCGGGAAGCGCGCGCGCAGGGCATCGATCACCCGGCTGGTGTCGTCCATGGACAAGGTGGTCTGGGTAACGAAAGCCAGTTTTTCCGGGTTGCGAACCTGCAAGGCCGCCACGTCTTCTTCGTCTTCGACCAGGTAGATCGCGCCGCCATTGCTGGCGTCGTATTGACCCATGGTGCCTTCGACTTCCGGGTGGCCTTCATGGCCGATCAGGATGCATTCGCGACCGTCACGGCTGTAGCGCGCCACTTCGATATGGACCTTGGTGACCAATGGGCAAGTAGCGTCGAACACTTTCAGGCCACGACCGGCAGCTTCGGTACGCACCGCCTGGGAAACGCCGTGGGCGCTGAAAATCACGATGACGTCGTCCGGCACCTGGTCCAGTTCCTCGACGAAAATGGCCCCACGGCTGCGCAAGTCCTCGACGACGAACTTGTTGTGGACCACTTCATGGCGCACATAGATCGGCGGCCCGAAGACTTCCAGGGCGCGGTTGACGATTTCGATCGCCCGGTCCACGCCAGCGCAGAAGCCACGGGGGTTGGCGAGTTTGATTTGCATGCTGTGCCTCGTGTCTGTGGGAGCGAGCCTGCTCGCGATGCGGTGGGTCAGTCAACTCGGAGGCGACTGTGACGCAGCCTTCGCGAGCAGGCTCGCTCCCACAGGTATTGTGGGTGCGGTAATTGCTGTTAAACGTTAAACCGCCTTCACTTCAAGTATTTCCACCTCGAAGCTCAAGGTCTTGCCCGCCAGTGGGTGGTTGAAGTCCACGGTCACCTGGGCATCGTCAAAAGCTTTCACCACACCCGGCAACTCGGCGTTGGCCGCGTCGTTGAAGATCACCAGCAGGCCCTCGGACAGTTCCATGTCCTGGAACTGCGAGCGTGGCATGGTCTGCACGTTTTGCGGGTTGGGCTGACCAAAGGCGTTTTCCGGAGGAACCACCACGGTGCGCTTGTCGCCGGCCTTGAAACCGAAGATCGCCGCCTCGAAGCCTGGCAACAGGTTGCCGTCGCCGACCTTGAATACCGCCGGCGCCTTGTCGAAAGTACTGTCGACGGTGTCGCCGTTTTCCAGGTGCAGGGCGAAGTGCAGCTTCACTTCAGTGTTTTGAGCGATACGCTGCTCAGTCATGGACGGCTTCTCCGGTTTTTTTGCTCTTGAACATATCCAGGGCGAGCATCACGGCGCCCACGCTGATGGCACTGTCGGCAATGTTGAATGCCGGGAAGTACCAGCGGTTCTGCCAATGCACCAGGATGAAATCGATCACATGGCCCAAGGCAATCCGGTCGTACAGGTTACCCAGCGCGCCACCGAGAACCAGCGCCAGCGCCACCGCCAGCCAGGTCTCGTCACGCCCCAGGCGCTTGAGCCAGACCACCAGCACAGCGCTGACCACGATGGCAATCAGGGCGAACAGCCAACGCTGCCAGCCCGAACTGTCCGCCAGGAAGCTGAACGCCGCGCCGGTGTTGTAGGCCAGGGTCCAGCTGAAGTAGTCGGGAATGACCACGATCTGCTGGTACATGGTTAAAGCGTTCTCGAAGTAGTACTTGCTGGCCTGGTCGATGACCAGCACCAGCAAGCTCAACCAGAGCCAGCCCAACCGACCGAAACGGCCCGCTGCATTAGGCATAGTGGCGAACCTCGCCGCTGCCGCTGATGTTGTCGACGCAACGCCCACAGATTTCCGGATGGTCCGGGTTCACACCGACGTCTTCGCGGCAGTGCCAGCAACGGGCGCACTTGACGAAGCTCGACTTGACCACCTTGAGCTTCAGGCCGCTTACCTCGGTGACTACGGCATCGGCCGGTGCCTGCACCAACGGTGCGACGCTGGCGGTCGAGGTGATCAGCACGAAGCGCAGTTCGTTGCCCAGCTTGGCCAGATCGGCGCCCAGCGCCTCTTCGGCGTAGAGGGTCACTTCGGCTTGCAGGTTGCCGCCGACGGCCTTGGCCGCACGCTGGATCTCCATTTCCTTGTTGACCGCTGCCTTGACCGCCATGATCCGGTCCCAATACGCACGATCCAGTTCGAAGCCTTGCGGCAGTTCGGTCAGGCCTTCATACCAGGTGTTGAGCATTACCGATTCGTTGCGCTCGCCCGGCAGGTATTCCCACAGCTCGTCGGCGGTGAACGCCAGGATCGGCGCGATCCAGCGCACCAGCGCCTCGCTGATGTGGAACAGCGCGGTCTGGCACGAACGACGGGCCTTGCTGTTGGCGCCGGTGGTGTACTGGCGGTCCTTGATGATGTCGAGGTAGAAACCGCCCAGCTCCTGCACGCAGAAGTTGTGGATTTTCGAGTAGACGTTCCAGAAACGGTATTCACCGTAGTGTTCCTGCAATTCGCGCTGCAGCAACAGGGTGCGGTCCACGGCCCAGCGGTCCAGCGCAAGCATGTCTTCGGCCGGCAGCAGGTCGGTGGCCGGATTGAAACCGGTCAGGTTCGAGAGCAGGAAGCGCGCGGTGTTGCGGATCCGCCGGTAGGCGTCCGCGCTGCGCTGCAGGATCTGGTCGGAAACGGCCATCTCGCCGGAATAGTCGGTGGACGCGACCCACAGGCGCATGATGTCGGCGCCGAGGGTGTCGTTGACCTTCTGTGGCGCGATCACGTTGCCCAGGGACTTGGACATCTTGCGGCCGGCCTCGTCGACGGTGAAACCGTGGGTCAGCAGCTCGCGGTACGGCGCGTGGTTGTCGATGGCGCAACCGGTCAGCAAGGAGGAGTGGAACCAGCCACGGTGCTGGTCCGAACCTTCCAGGTACAGGTCGGCGCGCGGGCCGCTTTCGTGGCCCATCGGGTGCGAGCCGCGCAACACGTGCCAATGAGTGGTGCCGGAATCGAACCAGACGTCCAGGGTGTCGCTGATCTTGTCGTACAGCGGCGCTTCGTCGCCGAGCAGCTCAGCGGCATCGAGCTTGAACCAGGCTTCGATGCCTTCGGCTTCAACGCGCTTGGCAACCTCTTCCATCAGCTCGACAGTACGCGGGTGCAGCTCGCCGCTTTGCTTGTTGAGGAAGAACGGGATCGGCACGCCCCAGTTGCGCTGGCGGGAGATGCACCAGTCCGGACGGTTGGCGATCATCGAGTGCAGGCGCGCCTGGCCCCAGGCCGGAACGAATTGGGTCTCTTCGATGGCCTTGAGCGAACGCTGGCGCAGGGTGTCGCCGCTGGTTGGCTGCTTGTCCATGCCGATGAACCACTGCGCGGTCGCGCGGTAGATCAGCGGAGTCTTGTGGCGCCAGCAGTGCATGTAGCTGTGTTCGATGACGGTGGTGTGCAGCAGCGCGCCGACTTCGGTCAGCTTGTCGACGATGGCCGGGTTGGCTTTCCAGATGAACTGGCCGCCAAAGAACTCCAGCGACGGCACGTAGACGCCATTGCTCTGCACCGGATTGAGGATGTCGTCGTTGACCATGCCGTATTTCTTGCAGGTCACGAAGTCGTCGACGCCATAGGCCGGCGCGGAGTGAACCACCCCGGTGCCGGCGCCCAGCTCCACGTACTCGGCCAGATACACCGGCGACAGGCGGTCATAGAACGGATGACGGAAGTTGATCAGCTCCAGCGCCGAACCTGGCGCGGTGGCGATCACCGAACCCACCAGGCTGTAGCGAGCCAGGCAGGATTCGACCAGCTCTTCGGCCAGCACCAGCAGCCTGTCGCCGACGTCGACCAGGGCGTAGTTGAATTCCGGATGGACGTTCAGCGCCTGGTTGGCCGGGATGGTCCACGGGGTGGTGGTCCAGATCACGATGGCGGCCGGCTTGGCCAGCTTGCCCAGGCCGAAAGCGGCGGCAAGCTTGTCTTCATCGGCGATCGGGAACGCGACGTCGATGGTCGAGGACTTCTTGTTCTCGTACTCGACTTCCGCCTCGGCCAAGGCCGAACCGCAGTCGAAGCACCAGTTCACCGGTTTCAGGCCCTTGAATACGAAGCCGCCCTCGACGATTTTCGCCAGGGCGCGGATTTCACCGGCTTCGTTCTTGAAGTCCATGGTCCTGTACGGATTGGCGAAGTCGCCCAGCACGCCGAGACGGATGAATTCGGACTTTTGCCCTTCGATCTGCTCGGTGGCGTAGGCACGGCACAGCTCGCGGGTCTTGTCGGCGCCGAGGTTCTTGCCGTGGGTCACTTCGACCTTGTGCTCGATCGGCAGGCCGTGGCAGTCCCAGCCCGGGACATACGGCGCGTCAAAACCCGACAGGGTCTTGGAGCGGATGATCATGTCCTTGAGAATCTTGTTCAACGCGTGACCGATGTGGATGGTGCCGTTGGCGTACGGAGGGCCGTCGTGCAGGACGAACTTCGGACGATCCTTGCCAATTTCGCGCAACTTTCCGTACAGGCCAATGCTGTCCCAACGCTGCAGAATCTGTGGTTCGCGCTGAGGCAGGCCGGCCTTCATTGGGAAGGCGGTGTCCGGAAGGTTTAGCGTGGCTTTATAGTCGGTCATTTAAGGCTCTTCATTAGCGATTGGCGCTGGTTGCGACAAGGGCACGGGCGGCGGCGATATCTGCATGGATCGCCGTCTTGAGCGCCTCCAGAGAGGCAAAACGCTGCTCTTCACGCAGCTTCTGGTGGAAAACCACCGTCAGACGCCGGTCATACAGATCGCCGGCAAAATCCAGAATGTGTACTTCGAGATGGGCCTTGCCATCCCCCTGCACCGTGGGGCGTACGCCGATATTGGCGACGCCGGGCCAGGTCTTGCCGTCGATGTCGACACTCACCAGGAACACCCCGGTCAGCGGCACACGACGGCGCTTGAGTTGCACGTTGGCCGTCGGCGTGCCCAATTGGCGCGCCAGTTTCTGCCCATGCAGGATCCGCCCGGCAATCCGGTACGGCCGGCCGA
>NZ_JBHFJB010000115.1:53019-57808 GCF_057334555.1 Pseudomonas sp. AGC41 | reverse complement strand
CGGCCGGCCGAGCAAGCGCTCGGCCAATTCGAAGTCCGCCGCCGCCAGGGCATTGCGGACCTGGGTGCTGCTGACGCGCAGCCCGTCCATTTCCACGGTCTGTGCCGCTTCGACGGTGAACCCCTGGGCGATGCCGGCCTGTTGCAGGTAATCGAAATCCCCTGCCCGGTCGCAGCCGAAACGGAAATCGTCGCCGACTTCCAGATGCTTCACGTCGAGACCGTCCACCAGGATGGTATCGACGAACTCGGCGGCGCTGAGCTGGCTCAGGCGCTGGTTGAAAGCCAGGCACAGGACCCGATCGACGCCTTCGGCGGCCAGCAGTTGCAGTTTGTCACGCAACCGGGCCAGACGCGCCGGAGCGGTGTCCGGAGCGAAGAATTCCCGGGGCTGCGGCTCGAAGATCACCACGCAGCTGGGCAGGCCCAACTCCAGCGCACGCTCGCGCAGCCGCGCCAGGATAGCCTGGTGGCCACGGTGAACACCGTCGAAGTTGCCAATAGTGGCGACACAGCCCCGATGCCGGGGACGCAGGTTGTGGAGGCCTCGAACCAGCTGCATAACGCGCTTCTTGCTCATAAAGTGGCCGATTATAACCACACCCGGCGGTCGGCGACAGGCAACACCGTAACCCAAAGTGATCGAACCGACAAAACCGCCGTCCGGCCCGGGATTATCGAAGGCAACCGTTCAGCTCAAGGCCTTGCGATTGAAGTCGCGCAGACGGAATCCCATCAGCAGCAACATGCCGAAATAAGCCACCACGCCGGCCACGACCAGCACCCCCAGGCGCAGGAAACGCTCGAGCATCTGCCCTTCGCCCCAGGCCGGCATGAAATGCATCCCCGCCAGCAACACCGCCGACATCACCGCCACGGCGACCAGCAGCTTGAGGCCGAACCTGGCCCAACCAGGCTGCGGTTGATACATCTTCTGTTTGCGCAGCTGGTAGAACAGCAGCCCGGCGTTGAGGCAGGCTCCGGCGCTGATCGCCAGGGCCAGGCCGGCATGAGCCAGGGGACCAATGAGCAGCAGGTTGAACAGTTGGGTCATTACCAGGGTAAAGATGGCGATCTTCACCGGCGTGCGGATGTTCTGCTGGGCGTAGAAACCCGGCGCCAGGACCTTGATCACAATGATTCCAAGCAAGCCCACCGAATAGGCGATCAGCGCACGCTGGGTCATCAAGGCATCAAACGCATTGAACTGGCCATACTGGAACAGCGAAACCGTCAGCGGCTCGGCAAGGATCCCCAGCGCCAGGGCACAAGGCAGGACCAGCACGAAGCACAGGCGCAGGCCCCAGTCGAGGATGCGCGAGTATTCGTGGCGATCCTGGCTGGCGTAGGTCTTCGCCAAGGTCGGCAGCAGGATAGTGCCCAGAGCCACGCCCAGCACACCGGAGGGCAGCTCCATCAAGCGGTCGGCGTAGTACATCCATGAGACCGAACCGGCCACCAGGAACGAGGCGAAGATGGTGTTGATGATCAGCGAAATCTGGCTCACCGACACCCCGAGAATGGCCGGCAGCATCTGCTTCATGACGCGCCACACGCCACTGTCGCGCACGTTCAGGCGCGGCAGCACCAGCATGCCGATCTTTTTCAGGTGGGGCAGTTGATAGAGCAATTGCGCCAGGCCGCCGACCAGCACCGCCCAACCCAAGGCCATCACCGGCGGATCGAAGTACGGCGTCAGGAACAGCGCGAAGACGATCATGCTGACATTGAGCAGCGTCGGCACGAAGGCCGGCACCGAGAAACGGTTCCAGGTATTGAGGATTGCCCCGGCCAGCGATGACAGGGAAATCAGCAATATATAAGGAAAGGTCACCCGCAACAGGTCGGAGGTGAGCTGGAATTTTTCCGGCGTGTCGGTGAAACCTGGCGCGGTGGCCCAGATCACCCAAGGCGCGGCGAGCATGCCGGCGGCCGTGACCAGCGCCAGCACCAGCGTCAGCAAACCGGTCACATAAGCGATGAAAGTGCGGGTCGCCTCGTCGCCCTTCTGGCTTTTATATTCGGCCAGGATCGGCACGAAGGCCTGGGAAAAGGCCCCTTCGGCGAAGATCCGCCGCAGCAGGTTGGGCAGTTTGAAGGCGATGAAGAAGGCGTCGGTGGCCATTCCGGCACCGAATATCCGCGCGATCAGCGTATCGCGAACGAATCCCAGAATCCGGGAAAGCATCGTGATAGAGCTGACGGCAGCCAACGATTTGAGCAGATTCATGAAAAGAGTTTGGGCCTGTCGATAAACAGCAGGCGAACAACGCGCCCACTTGTGCGATACTTCGCGCCGCTAAACAGCACAGCGCCAAAGCCCGCGAGTTTACAGGTCGCACGCCGGAAAGAAATCATTCGGTGCGCCGCACCTGCCATTCAGCGGAACGTGTCACCCGCCCTTGACAAGACCTCAACTCATCGGCATGATTCGCGGCCTATTTTGTTTGCTATTTCCTAAAAAGTCTTTCGAGGAGCTCGACGGTGGCCAACTCACCTTCCGCCAAAAAACGTGCAAAACAGGCTGAGAAGCGTCGCAGCCACAACGCCAGCCTGCGTTCCATGGTCCGTACCTACATCAAAAACGTAGTCAAGGCCATCGACGCAAAAGACGCTGAAAAAGCACAAGCTGCTTACGTTCTGGCTGTGCCAGTTATCGACCGCATGGCCGATAAAGGCATCATCCACAAGAACAAGGCTGCTCGCCATAAGAGCCGCCTGAATGGCCACGTAAAGGCCTTGAACGTTGCCGCTGCTGCCTAAGCGACGCGCTCGTTAAAAAACCGACCTCAGGGTCGGTTTTTTATTGCCTGGGATTTACCAGCCATCCCACAGATAACAACTGGGAGCGAGCCTGCTCGCGAATGCGGTGTGCCAGACAACATCATGTGGCGGACAGACTGCATTCGCGAGCAGGCTCGCTCCCACAATGGAATTTCAGTCGATTATTGGGCCCGGGCCCACGGCAGGATCGGAATCGCCGTCACCGCATTCTGCGGGCTGCCCTCGATCACGCGGTCACTGTAGACCAGGTACACCAGCGTATTGCGCTTCTTGTCGAGAAAACGCACCACCTGCATGGTCTTGAACACCAGCGAGGTGCGCTCCCTGAAGACCTCCTCGCCATCCTTGAGCTCACCCTTGAAGCTGATCGGCCCGACCTGGCGACAGGCGATGGAGGCCTCGGCGCGATCTTCGGCCAGCCCCAGACCACCTTTTACGCCGCCGGTCTTGGCCCGCGACAGATAGCAGGTCACGCCATCGACCCTGGGATCATCGAACGCCTCGACCACGATCCGGTCGTTTGGCCCGACGAACTTGAACACAGTGGACACCTGACCGATTTCCTCGGCAGAGGCCAGCAGCGGCAGCGCCACCAGCAAGCCGATCAATCCTTTTGCCAAACCCATGATTTTTCCTTAGACGAGGATCAGGTTGTCACGGTGAACCAGTTCAGGTTCAGCCATGTAACCCAGCAGGCCAACAATCGCATCAGACGATTGGCCGATGATTTTCTGTGCTTCCAGCGCGCTGTAGTTGGCCAGGCCCCGGGCGATCTCCCGACCATCCGGCGCCACGCAAACGACCATTTCGCCGCGGCGGAAGCTGCCCTGGACCAGCTTCACGCCTACCGGTAGCAGGCTTTTGTTACCCTGGGACAGCGCCGACACGGCACCGGCGTCCAGCACCAGCGTGCCGCGGGTTTGCAGATGCCCGGCCAGCCACTGTTTGCGCGCCGCCAGCATGCCGCGCTCAGGCGACAGCAGCGTACCGATGCGCTCCCCGGCCTTGAGGCGATCCAGCACCCGCTCCAACCGACCACCAACGATGATGGTATGGGCGCCAGAGCGCGCCGCCAGACGCGCCGCGCGCAGCTTGGTCTGCATCCCGCCGCGCCCCAGGGCTCCGCCAGTGCCACCCGCCACCGCATCCAGCGCGGGATCGTCGGCTCGGGCTTCGTAGATCAGCTTGGCATCCGGGTTATTGCGCGGATCAGCGTCGAACATGCCGTCGCGATCCGTGAGAATCACCAGCAGGTCGGCTTCCACGAGGTTGGCCACCAGCGCCGCGAGCGTGTCGTTGTCGCCGAAACGGATCTCGTCGGTGACCACCGTGTCGTTCTCGTTGATCACCGGGATGACTTTCAGCTCCACCAACGCTCGCAGCGTGCTACGGGCATTGAGGTAACGCTTGCGGTCGGACAGGTCGTCGTGGGTCAGCAGGATCTGCGCCGTGTGGCGATCATGCTCGGCAAAGCTCGACTCCCACGCCTGCACCAGGCCCATCTGGCCAATGGCGGCAGCGGCCTGCAGTTCGTGCATCGCGCTGGGTCGCGACGTCCAGCCCAAACGGCTCATGCCGGCCGCCACGGCACCCGAGGAGACCAGTACCAGCTCGACGCCCGCCTCATGCAGGGCCACCATCTGCTCGACCCACACCGCCATCGCCTGGCGATCCAGGCCCTTGCCATCCGCCGTCAGCAGTGCGCTGCCGATCTTCACGACCCAGCGTTGCGCACCCGTCACCTTGCTCCGCATCTTCTTCAACCTTTGCCAGCGAACAGCGCGACCCAGCGCCACTCATGGGATTATTCGTATTTGCGTTTTTCAGATACCAAAACGCCGCTCGAATGAGCGGCGCCTTGGAAACCGGCCGGCTGCGATGATAACACCGCGCCGAAACACTTGAACCTGCTCCCCATGCCAGCTACCGAGAATCCTTGTGGGAGCGAGCCTGCTCGCGATGGCATAGGGTCAGCAGCATGAATGCCAACTGACACACCGCAATCG
>NZ_JBHFJB010000115.1:49541-52999 GCF_057334555.1 Pseudomonas sp. AGC41 | reverse complement strand
CCCCCCGCTCCCACAGGCTTTGATCTCAAGCGGCCTGCATCAGCACCAGATCAGTCGCGAACGTAGATGATTTCCGGACCGTCTTCGTCATCCACATCCTCTTCGTCCCAATCGTCATCACCGATGTCATGGACCGACTTGACGCCGCTGCGGCGCAGGGCACGCTGGTCGTCCAGCGCCTGCAACTGGGCGCGCGCCTCGTCTTCGATGCGCTGGTCGAGCTCGGCCAGTTCTTCCTTGTAGGCCGGATCATTGGCCAGGCGATCAGCGCGATCCTCCAGGTAACGCATGATGTCGTGGCACAGACGCTCGGTGTTTTCCTTGGCGATAGCCGAGATCACGTAGACCGGACCTTCCCACTCCAGGCGATCAACGATTTCCTTGACCCGCTCTTCATGCTCTTCTTCGAGGATCTGGTCGCACTTGTTCAGCACCAGCCAACGGTCGCGCTCGGCCAGGGCCGGGCTGAATTTGGTCAGCTCGTTGACGATGACCTCGGCGGCATCGGCGGCATCGGTTTCATCCAGCGGCGCCATGTCGACGAGGTGCAGCAACAGACGGGTACGGGACAAATGCTTGAGGAAACGAATCCCCAGGCCAGCACCTTCGGAGGCACCTTCGATCAACCCGGGAATATCGGCGATCACGAAGCTTTTCCAGCGATCGACACTGACCACGCCCAGGTTCGGCACCAGGGTGGTGAACGGGTAATCGGCGACTTTCGGCTTGGCCGCCGACACCGAGCGGATGAACGTACTTTTACCCGCGTTCGGTAGACCCAGCAGACCCACGTCAGCCAGCACTTTCATTTCCAGCTTCAGGTCACGCTGCTCGCCTGGCTTGCCCGGCGTAGTCTGGCGCGGCGCGCGGTTGGTACTGGACTTGAAGCGGGTGTTACCCAGACCGTGCCAGCCGCCATGAGCCACCAGCAGGCGCTGGCCGGCCTTGGTCAGGTCGCCGATGACTTCCTGGGTGGCGGAATCGATCACCGTGGTACCGACCGGCACACGCAGGATCAGGTCTTCGCCCTTCTTGCCGGTGCAGTCGGTGCTGCCGCCGTTGGAGCCACGCTCGGCATCGAAATGCCGGGTGTAACGGTAGTCCACCAAGGTGTTGAGGTTTTCATCGGCGAGCATGTAGATCGAGCCGCCATCGCCGCCGTCACCACCGTTCGGACCACCGTTTTCAATGAATTTTTCCCGACGGAAACTCATGCAACCATTGCCGCCGTCGCCAGCCTTTACTCGAATCGATACTTCATCAACAAACTTCATGACACACGCCTCTCGCCGTACGGACGAGCCAAAAAAACAAGACATAAGACTCTTGCAAAAATGAGCGCAGCGACCTGAAAACACGCCCCAACCGCAGCGCCGACAGCCCATACAAACAGTTTTGCAAGAGACTCACCCCACAAACGAAAAAGCCCCGTCGCAAGACAGGGCTTTTCCAGCGGTCTCGCAATTAAGCTGCGATAACGCTTACGTAACGACGACCGAAGGCGCCTTTTACTTCGAACTTGATCACGCCTTCGACTTTAGCGAAGAGGGTGTGATCCTTGCCCATGCCAACGCCGTAGCCAGCGTGGAATTGGGTGCCGCGCTGACGCACGATGATGTTGCCCGCTTTGATAGCCTGGCCGCCATACATCTTCACGCCAAGGCGTTTGGCTTCTGAGTCGCGACCGTTACGGGTACTACCACCAGCTTTTTTGTGTGCCATGAGTTCAATTCTCCTAGTGAGGAATTAGGCTGGAATTAAGCCTGAATACCGGTGATTTTGATCTCGGTGTACCACTGGCGGTGGCCCATACGCTTCATGTGGTGCTTACGACGACGGAACTTGATGATGCGGACTTTATCGTGACGACCTTGGGAGATCACTTCAGCCACAACGGTAGCGCCAGCAACGACTGGAGCGCCGATATTCACGTCGTCGCCATTGGCGACCAACAGAACGCGATCAAAAGTCACGGATTCGCCGGTAGCGATTTCCAGTTTTTCGATCTTCAGGTATTCACCTGGGGCGACCTTGTATTGCTTGCCACCAGTAACAATTACTGCGTACGACATGGTATTTCTCCGATAATCCTGCTCACCCAGCGCTTTATAAGAAGAGGTATTGGCTGGCATGGCTGCATGGGCTGGAAGGCCCGGATGCAATTGCGTAAGGCAGGTGCTGCCCAGGAAGTTCAGGGTGCGCGATTGTACGCAAGCCGGCAGAGCCTTGCAAGTGGCCGCCAGACACTGTTAAAGCGTCGCGAGCGAAGGGAAGACAAGGAAAAAACAGGCGAGGAAGCGGAGTTTACAGGCTGTAAATGAGCATTCCGAGCCTGTTTTTGACGCAGGATTGGCGAGCGCAGCAGCTTTAACAGGGTCTGGTCGCGCCTTGACACCTGCGGACGTGGGTCCTAGCATGCCGCGCAACCCTTCTGGAGCGCCTGTCGCTGATGCAACCCCAAGCTTTCTACCGCGCTGTGGCGGACGATTTTAGCGCCGTCGACGGTATCATCAAGAAGCAGCTGACTTCCCGAGTGCCGCTGGTATCGAAGATCGGCGACTACATCACTTCGGCCGGGGGCAAGCGCCTGCGTCCTCTATTGGTGCTTTTGTGCGGCAAGGCCCTGGGTCGCGAAGGCGATGACATGCGCCTGCTGGCCGCCACTATCGAATTTTTGCACACCGCGACGCTGCTGCATGACGACGTGGTCGATATGTCCGGCATGCGCCGTGGCCGCTCGACCGCCAATGCGATGTGGGGCAACGCCCCAAGCGTACTGGTCGGCGATTTCCTGTATTCGCGCTCGTTCGAAATGATGGTCGAACTGGGCTCGATGCCGGTGATGAAGATCCTGTCCCAGGCCACGCGCATCATCGCCGAAGGCGAAGTGTTGCAGTTGTCCAAGGTCCGCGACGCCAGCACCACCGAAGAAACCTACATGGAAGTCATCCGCGGCAAGACCGCGATGCTCTTCGAAGCCTCGACCCACAGCGCCGCCGCCCTGGCCGGCGCCACCGCCGAGCAGAGCGAAGCCCTGCGCACCTTCGGCGATCACCTGGGCGTGGCGTTCCAACTGGTAGACGACCTGCTGGACTACAAGGGCGACGCCGACACCCTGGGCAAGAACGTCGGCGACGACCTGGCGGAAGGCAAGCCAACCCTGCCGCTGATCTACACCATGCGCGAAGGCACGCCGGAACAGGCCGCGCTGGTCCGCCAGGCGATCCAGAAAGGCGGGATCGAAGATCTGGAAAGCATCCGTGCGGCGGTTGAAGCTTCCGGCTCGCTGGACTACACCGCAACCCTGGCCAGGGACTACGTTGCCCGCGCAATCAAGTGCCTCGACGCCCTGCCAGCCAGCGAATACCGCGATGCGCTGGTGGAACTGAGCGAGTTTGCGGTTGCCCGTACCCATTGATTGCATGAAAACGGCGAGCTTTTGTGGGGGGGGGGGGGGG
>NZ_JBHFJB010000115.1:48546-49468 GCF_057334555.1 Pseudomonas sp. AGC41 | reverse complement strand
CCCCCCCCCCCCCCACGAAAGCCCCGTATCACCCGCCCCGCAACAAAACCCTATACAATGTGCGCCCTTTTGACCTCCTGATACCCAAGGAACCTTAGTGAGCACGTTGCCTCCCTGCCCGAAATGCAATTCCGAATACACCTACGAAGACGGTACTCAACTGGTCTGCCCGGAGTGTGCCCACGAATGGTCCGCCAGCGGCGAAGCTGAAGCGCCGTCCGACGATACGGTGAAAAAAGATTCGGTCGGCAACGTCCTGCAGGACGGCGATACCATCACCGTGATCAAGGACCTCAAGGTCAAGGGTACTTCGCTGGTGGTCAAGGTCGGCACCAAGGTGAAGAACATCCGCCTGTGCGATGGCGACCACGACATCGACTGCAAGATCGACGGCATCGGCCCGATGAAGCTCAAATCCGAGTTCGTCAGGAAGGTCTGAACCTGTCACACGCCCATCCCGCGTCACGCGCGGGATGCTGCTTCGCCCCGCCGTTTCGCCAGGCCCGCCAGTTGCGGATGACCTGAGCCATCCCAACCCATCGTCAGAAAAACCAGCGTTGCGCCAATAGAGACTTGCTATTTAGCGAATAAGAATTATTCTCATCGAACCCCATCAAGGAGATGAGAACCATGACTTATTTGATCGATGCCTGGCTGGACCGCCCACATCCCTACCTCAGGATCCTGCATCGGGAAACCGGCGAAGTCTGTGCGGTGCTTGAAGAAGAAGCCTTGAACGAACTGCAGGACCAAGGCGATCTGGACCTCAACAGCCTCAATTCCAGTGAGCCGCTGGTGCTCAAGGAGCTGGTGCGCAACCTGTTCCTGTTCTGCTACGCCCGGGCGTTGCGCCCTGCGGGTGATTTCAGCGGCAGGTTCCATGGATGAAGCAGCAAACCCTGTGGGAGGGGGGGGGGGGGGG
>NZ_JBHFJB010000115.1:46541-48497 GCF_057334555.1 Pseudomonas sp. AGC41 | reverse complement strand
GACAGACCGCTTCGCGAGCAGGCTCGCTCCCACAAAAGGCAGTTGCCTTACAGAACGTCCAACAGCTCGACGTCGAACACCAGCACGCTGTGCGGTGGGATGCTGCCAACGCCCTGGGCGCCGTAGGCCAGTTCGCTCGGCACGTACAGGCGCCATTTGCTGCCGGCGCTCATCAGTTGCAGCGCTTCGGTCCAGCCCGGGATCACGCCGCCTACCGGGAATTCGGCTGGCTGGCCACGATCGTAGGAGCTGTCGAACACAGTGCCGTCGATCAGGGTGCCATGGTAGTGGGTACGCACCTGGTCTTCGCGGGTCGGCTTGGCGCCTTCGCCCTGGGTCAGTACTTCGAACTGCAGGCCGGACGCCAGGGTGGTGATGCCTTCGCGCTTGGCGTTTTCGGCCAGGAATGCACGGCCTTCGCCAGCAGCGGCTTCAGCCTTGGCGGCAGCTTCGGCCTGCATGATTTCGCGGATCACCTTGAAGCTGGCGGACATCTCGTCCTGGCCCACGCGGCTCGGCTTGCCGGCGAAAGCGTCGGTCAGGCCGGCGAGGATCGCGTCCAGGCTGACGCCCGGCGGCGGGTTGTCGCGCAGTTGGTCGCCCAACTGACGGCCAATGCCGTAGCTGACGCGGGTTTCGTCGGTGGACAGGTTAACTTCGGACATGATGCTGCTCCGCTGTGCGGACGGCTCGGGAACGTGCCGTGCGTGACACAGCGCCGCCCGGAGCGCCCGGAACCAAAAGGGCGAGCAGACTAGCACAGATGCCGCCGCCCGTGACGAACCTCAATGCTTGGTCAGTTTGTCCAGATAGCCCATGGCGAACGCCGAGACCACGAACGTCATGTGGATGATCACGTACCACATCAGGTGCTCGGGATCGACGTTCTTGGCATCCATGAAAATACGCAGCAGGTGGATGGAAGAAATGGCAACGATCGACGCCGCGACTTTCATCTTCAGCGACGAGGAATCCATGGTGCCCAGCCAATTGAGCTTTTCCTTGTCGGAGTCGATGTCCAGTTGCGAGACGAAGTTCTCGTAGCCGGAAATCATCACCATCACCAGCAAGCCGCCAACCAGCGCCATGTCGATCAGCGACAACAGCACCAGGATCAGCTCGGATTCGGCCATGGCAAATACGTTGGGAATGACGTGAAAGACTTCCTGGAAGAATTTCAGCGCCAGGGCCAGCAAGCCCAGGGACAGCCCGAAGTAGATCGGCGCCAGCAGCCAACGGGAGGCATACATTGCATTTTCGATAAAGCGTTCCATTGAGTCTCACACCAGGGCTGTAAAAACGCGGCGAGTATATCAGCCACGACCCGCCCCACAAACGCCGGCCCCGTCCTGGGGCGCGGCCCTTGTGTCAAAACTTTACTGCGAGAGGCGCCCGATGAAGACTCAATGCAGCGGACGATATTCAACGCCGCCGACATTGCGACAACGGCCTCCGTTGATATCGCGTAGCTGTGCCTGCATGTGCAGCGACCAGATCTGCGGATCATCGGCCAGCTCATATCCGTGCAATGTCAGGTTCTGGACGATGGTGTCGAGGAGGGTTTCAGCGGCAGTCGGGCCAGGGAATGGCCCTTGGGCCTTGATCGCGGTAGGTTGCTCGCCGGCCATTCCGGCGGCGAACAGTACGGTCCACATACCGGTATCGCCGGCGAGCGGACGAACGGCGCATTCGATACGGGTCACCAGACCCAGGCAGTGGCGAGTAAGACAAAGGTTGCGCGACATGGCGGCGCCCCTCGGTAGATCCGGTATTCAGCCCGGGAAGGCTGTTTCGATCCAATGATGGCTCTCGTTATCCTTGAACTGAGGATAGGAGAAAAGTTCCGGCGGCAAGGGATTTCGAGACCAGAATGCGCCGAGCGGTCACAGTGTGAATATTGACGTCAAACTGGTGACGCAATTTCCGGATAATCCACCAAACAATGTGGGAGCGGGG
>NZ_JBHFJB010000115.1:42096-46457 GCF_057334555.1 Pseudomonas sp. AGC41 | reverse complement strand
CCCCCCCCCCACAAGGGTACCTGCGACAATCAGGAAAACATCAAGCCGGCTTCGCCTCCACCAGCGCCTGCTGGGCCATTTCCTTTTCCGCTTCCTTGATGTCGTCTTCGCTGATCATTTCCGCAATCACCCGTAGCCGCTCTACCACGCGAGCGTTGACGCTGCCCTCCGGGAACTCGCCGTTCTCGTCCGGCTCGCCGGCAGGCTCGCCCACCAGCAGGCTCAATGCCTCGTCGGCCTGGCGCACGGCATAGACGTGGAACTGCCCGGCGCGCACCGCGGCCAGCACTTTTTCATCGAGCATCAGGGTCGCAACGTTGGCCTGGGGAATGATCGCGCCCTGCTCTCCCGTCAGCCCACGGGCTTCGCAGAGGCGGAAGAACCCTTCGATCTTCTCGTTGACCCCGCCGACCGCCTGCACTTCGCCAAACTGGTTGATCGAACCGGTGATGGCGAAGCACTGCTTCAACGGCGTCTTCGACAGGGCCGAGATCAGCGTGCAAGCCTCGCCCAGGGAGGCGCTGTCACCGTCCACATAACCATAGGATTGCTCCAGGGCGATGCTGGCCGATATCGCCAGGGGGAATTCCTGGGCATAACGGCTGCCCAGGTACCCGGTCAGAATCATCACGCCCTTGGAGTGGATCGGCTGGCCGAGGTTGACTTCACGCTCGATGTCGACGATACCGCTGCCGCCGGGGTACACCGTGGCGGAAATTCGCGCCGGCACGCCAAACGCCGAGTCGCCCACTTCCAGCACGGTCAGCCCGTTGCACTTGCCCACGGCCGCGCCGTCGGTATCGATGAGGATGATCCCGGCCAGCATGTCATCGAGAATCCGCGCCGAAACCCGTCCGGTGCGAGTCGCCTTGGCCTTCAGGGCGCGCTCGATGTGGCCGGCATCGGTCATGTCATCGCCGGCCAACTGCCGGATGAAGTCCGCTTCGCTGACCAATTGGAACAGATCACCGATGCGCGCCGACAGGCGCCCCTGATGCTCCGCCAGGCGCGCGCTGTAAGTGGCCAGGCGCGCCACCGCATCGGCGGTCAGCGGGGCCATGCCCTCCTCCGAGGTTCGGGTCTTGAGCAACTGGGCAAACTGTTCCAGGCTCTCGTCGCCCATCGGGATGTCTTCGTCGAAGTCCACCAGCACGCGAAACATTTCCTGGAAGTCCGAATCCAGGTCCTGCAAGGCGTAATAGAGCTGGCGGGCGCCGATGATCACCACCTTTACCTGCAAGGGGATGTGCTGCGGCGTCAGGGTCACCGTGGCCAGTCGCCCCAGCTCACCCAACGGCGACTCCATCTTCAGCTTGCGCGATTGCAGGGCGCGCTTGAGCGCATCCCACACGAACGGCTCGCCGAGCATCTTTTCCGCCTCAAGAATCAGGAACCCGCCGTTGGCCCGATGCAAGGCACCCGGGCGCAACTGCCGATACGTGGTGTAGAGCGCGCCCTGATCGGTGCTGTACTCGATGCGCCCGAACAGGTTGTCGTAGGTCGGGTGCGGTTCGAACACCACCGGCGCGCCACCGCTCGCCGGATGCCCGACCACCAGGCTCGGCGCGTATTGCTCTTCCAGCAGCTTGCGGGCGACGGCGTCGGTCTTGCTGTCGTCGACCAATTGCTCGACCACGGTCTTGAGCAGGTAGACCTGCATGGCCTGCAGGTAACCGCAGACGGCGGCGTTCTCGGCGTATTTTTCCGAGAGCGGCGCGAGCAACGGCTGCAAGGCAAGGGTGATGGTTTCTTCGTTGAGCTGGCGCAGTTGGTTGTTGGACTCGCGTTTCCACTGCGGCAGGCTGGCGAGCTCTTCGTTCAGACGCTCCTCCAGACTGGAAATGTCCTCATGGAAGCGCTCGCGATCGGCCTCCGGCAGCTGGGCGAATTCGGCTTCGTCCAGGGCCTTGCCTTCGCTCATCGGCGTGAAGGCGATGTTGCTGCTGTCACGGTACAGCGCGACATCCTTTTCCAACGCCAGGCGCTCGATCACATCGAGGGCGCGGTCGTAGCGCTGGTTGAAGGCGCGGTCGATCGCGCTTTTTTTCTGCTGGTAGGACGGATGCTCGAACACTGCCGGAAAAGTCGCCAGCAGATTGTCGATCAGGCCATTGATGTCGGCGATGAATGCCCCGGCCGTGCCCGACGGCAATTCCAGGGCACGCGGTTCGCGAGGCTCGTCGAAGTTATTGACATAGACCCAATCCGCCGGGGTCTGCATGCGCTTGCCCTCGGCCTTGAGGTAGCGCTTGACGAACGAGAACCGACCGGTGCCGGGCTCGCCCATGACAAAGACGTTGTAACCGGGGCGTGGCATCGCCACACCGAACTGCAAGGCTTCGACCGCGCGCTCCTGGCCAAGCACACCGCGAAAGGGCTCCAGATCATTGGTGGTAGAGAAGCTGAACTGTTCAGCGGAAAACGGACGGGTCAGCGCTTCTGGCGCTAAACGCAAGCTGGCAGCAACAGGATCAGGCATCGGGCTTCCTTACATCAGGCGGGGCAGATAGCGGCATTCTGGCGCTGCCCATGCCTGACTGGCAAGGAGCGCCTCAGGCCGAAGCATAGTCGACGGCCCCACCACCGGCAGAAGCCCGTAAACAGGTGATTTCAAATAATGTTTTTGCAAAATGTCACGGAACCCTCGGAACGTGCCTAAACTCCAAACTGCGCGGCTGGAACAATAACCGGCCCACTGGCTGCTGTAGGGGCCAGACCCTGTCCATTGGTATGCACATAAAGAGAACATAGCTATGAAACGGATTCTTCTCGGTACTCTCTTCACCGCTGTATCCATCAACGCCATGGCTCAGGCGCCGGGCGGCCCGGATTGCGGTTGGGGCAACATGCTGTTCGAAGGCCAGCGTGGCACCCCGGCGCACTTCCTCGCATCCACCACCAACGGCACTTCCGGCAACGCCACCTTCGGCATGACCTCCGGCACCAACGGCTGCTCGACCAACGCCGCGCTGACCTACGGTGGCAAGTCCTGGCTGGCCATGAATGGCATGATGAACGAGCTGTCCGAAGACATGGCCAAGGGTCAGGGTGAAGCACTGACCACCTACGCCGTGGTACTGGGCGTGGCGCCGGAAGACCGCGCGCACTTCTCCGCTGTGACCCACGAGCACTTCCAGCAGATCTTCAGCAAGGCTGACGTGACTGCCGAAGACGTGCATACCAACACCCTGGCCGTGCTGAAAAACGACCCTCGCCTGGCCAAGTACGCTACTCAAGCTTAAGCTCGGCATCACTCGCTCCTTTCGGGGAGCGGGTTTTTCTTTTTGGGACCCCTTCGGTCTTTATTTTTCGACTTTCCAAGTAGCCGACTATGCTCAAACGCCTTGCCTGGCTGGCGCTCTGTGTGTGCGCCCCGCTGTCCGCCGCGCCTCATGTCGATCCTCAACGTTTGCAGCAACTGGCCAATGACCGCTTCTGGATTTCCCTGGGTCACTACGAAACGGCCAAGCTCGGTGGCTGGCGCAGCTATGTCAGCGATCGCAAGTTTTTCCTCGCACGCGATGGCAATGAACATCCCGACCGTGAGCTGACCGCCACGTTGCAAGCCTTGTACGGCCCGGCCAGTGCCGGCCAGCAACATGCCCAGTGTGTGTACCCGGCGCGAACGCGCTGGCTCAAGGCGCAGCTCAACCTGACGGACCTGCCGGCGGTCAATTGCAGCGAATTCACCCAGTGGTTCAAGGACGTATCGCCCCACAGCGCGGTGATGATTTTCCCCGCCGCGTACCTGAACAGTCCTTCCTCGATGTTCGGCCATACCTTGCTGCGCATCGACCAGGCCGACGTGCAAAGCGACAAGACCGCCCTGCTCAGCTACGCAATCAACTTCGGCGCCTACATCGAGGGCTCCGACAACAGCCTGCTTTACGCCTGGAAGGGCTTGATGGGCGGCTATCCCGGTCTGTTCGCCCTGGTGCCGTACCAGGAGAAACTCTCCGAGTACCGTAGCCTGGAGAACCGCGACCTGTGGGAATACCGCCTCAACCTGAGCCAGGCGGAAACCGAACGCATGGTCGAGCATGTGTGGGAACTCAAGCAGATCCAGTTCGACTATTTCTTCTTCGACGAAAACTGCTCCTATCGCCTCCTCGAACTGCTGCAGGTGGCGCGTCCGAGCCTGCGTCTGACCGAACAGTTCCCGCTGACGGCAATCCCCACCGACACCGTCAAGGCAGTGAAGGAAGCCGGACTGGTGGAAAGCATCCAGTACCGGCCGTCCCGCGAGCGAGAGCTGCTCAGCCGCGCCGAGCCGCTCAACGACGACGAGCAGCAATGGGTCCTGAAAGTCAGCGCCGACCAGCAGCAACTGCAAGCGCCGGCATTCCAGGCGCTGCCGCGGC
>NZ_JBHFJB010000115.1:40169-42032 GCF_057334555.1 Pseudomonas sp. AGC41 | reverse complement strand
CCCCCCCCCAGGCCCTGATCATCGATGCGGCCTATCGCCTGGAGCGCTATCGCGCCAACGGCCAGGAGCGTGACCCGCAGCGGGCCCAGCGCAGCTTCGAACTGCTGCGGGCAATCAACCGCAACCCCGCACCGGAACTGGAAATCCCGCAACCCGGCCTGCCCGAGGATGGTCATGAATCGCGCACCTGGCAGGCTGGCCTGGGCACGCGAGGCGATCGTGCGTTCGGTGAATACGGCCTGCGCATGGCCTATCACGACCTCAACGACAACGCCGAGAGTTTCCCGCTCGGCGCACAGATCGAGATCCTGCAATTGAAGCTGCGCCAGTACGAAGGCAACGATTGGCAGCTACAACAACTGGACCTGGCGACCATTCGCTCGCTGACCCCGCGCAATGAGTTGCTGCAGCCGCTGTCCTGGCAGGTTACCGGTGGCCTGGAGCGGGTGCCTGGCAAACACGACGATGAAACGCTGGTCAGCCACGTCAACGGCGGCGCCGGGGGCACCTGGGCCTTGGCTGAGGATGTGCTGGGCTTCGCCCTGGGCACGGTGCGGGTCGAGCACAATAACGACTTCGCCCAGTTCATCGCTCCGGCTGCCGGCTTCAACAGCGGCGTGCTGTGGAAAAACCCACTGGGCAACCTGAGCCTCGAAGCCAAGGGCGATTACTTCGTCAACGGCGAAGTGCGCCGTAGCGTGAGTCTGAATCAGCAGTGGGAATTGTCGCGCAACCTCGGTCTGCGCCTGAGCGCCCAGCGCGAATTCAGTCAATTGGCTTCGCCGGAAACCGAGGTGATGCTCGAAATGAAGTGGTACCACTACTGAACGAACGGAATGATCACCGCGCTTTCACGCCTTTCTGACGAATCCGCTTCTAGACTTGCCTTACAAGTGGATCCGGCAGGCAGGCAGACATGAGGCGCGCGGCAGTGGTACTGGGTGTGTTGATATTGCTCGGTGGCTGCGAAACCACCCACGAGGATCTGATCGCCCGAGGTTATCCCCCGGCCTTCGCCGATGGCTTCGATGACGGTTGCAGCAGTGGCCGGCAAGCCGCCGGCGCGATCACCGGCCAATTCCGGAAGGATGTGCCGCGTTATCTCAAGGACGCCCACTACGCCGAAGGCTGGAGCGATGGCTTTCGGCAGTGTCAGGCCATGCGCGAGAGCGAAGAGCGTGACGCCTACCGCGAGCGCCATTGGGACGACCGCGAACGGGCCTGGCAGCAGCAAAAAGATCGCGACGCCGCCCGGGCTTATCGCTCGCCGTGAGTCGCGTACAGACATTCGTCGAAACCAAAACCCTGCGACCATGGCCCAAACTCCAATAGAGGAGAATTCCATGAGTCGCGCCTTCGTCAACGAAGACAACGCCGCCGCCCAGGCCGAACAGCCGGTCGAGCGCCTGGTCAGCGCACAACCCAATTACGTCACGCCCGCCGGGCTTGCCCAGCTACAGGCGCGGGTTGCCGAGCTGCAAGCGCTGCACGGTCGACAGACAGCCCAGGGCGAGCAGGCGGACAAGCAGCGTATCGCCGACCTCGAACGGGACCTGCGCTATTTCAATCAGCGGCTGCAAAGCGCGCAGGTCGTCACTTTGAGCAAATGTGATCAGGTGCGAATCGGACATTGGGTGACATTCGCCGATGAGCACGACCAAGTGCAACGAGTGCAGCTGGTGGGTGAAGACCAGGCCGATGCCGCCAATGGATTGATCAATTGGGGCTCGCCGCTGGGGCGGGCCTTGCTGGGGGCGAAAATCGGGGATGAGCTGGTGTGGAAGCGGCCGGTGGGGGATGTGGCGATCGAGGTGCTGGAAATAGAGCTTGGGTGATATTGCTGGCCTCATGTGGGAGGGGGGG
>NZ_JBHFJB010000115.1:31597-40052 GCF_057334555.1 Pseudomonas sp. AGC41 | reverse complement strand
CCCCCCTCCCACAGGGTTACTGCTTAGCCGACCGAATCAAGCCAGCTTCTTGTGCCGTACACGATGCGGCTGGGCAGCGGCTTCGCCGAGGCGCTTCTTGCGATCGGCTTCGTACTCGGTGTAGTTGCCTTCGAAGAACACCGCTTGCGAGTCGTCTTCGTACGCCAGGATGTGCGTCGCGACGCGGTCAAGGAACCACCGATCGTGGGAGATCACAATGGCCGCGCCCGGGAAGTCCAGCAGGGCCTCTTCCAGGGAACGCAGGGTTTCGACGTCGAGGTCGTTGGACGGTTCGTCGAGCAGCAGGACGTTGCCCCCCTCCTTCAAGGTCAGCGCCAGGTGCAAGCGACCACGCTCACCGCCGGACAGGTCCTTGACGAACTTCTGCTGGTCGCCGCCCTTGAAGTTGAAGCGCCCCACGTAGGTACGCGACGGGATTTCGTAGCTGCCGATGCGGATCTGGTCGGAGCCGTCGGAGATCTGCTGGAATACGGTCTTGCTGCCGTCCAGGTCCTCGCGGCTCTGGTCGACGCAGGCCAGCTGCACGGTTTCACCGATTTCGATGGTGCCCGAGTCCGGCGTTTCCTTGCCCATCAGCATGCGGAACAGCGTGGATTTACCGGCGCCGTTACCGCCGATCACGCCGACGATGGCGCCCTTGGGCATCGAGAACGACAGGTTGTCGATCAACACGCGGTCGCCATAGCCCTTGCTGACGTTCTTGAACTCGATGACCTTGTCACCCAGGCGCGGACCGGCCGGGATGTAGATTTCGTTGGTTTCGCTGCGCTTCTGGAATTCCTGGGACTGCATTTCCTCGAAGCGTTGCAGACGCGCCTTGGATTTGGACTGGCGAGCCTTGGCGCCTTTGCGCACCCACTCCAGTTCTTCCTTCATGGCTTTTTCATGCGCCGACTGCTGCTTGGATTCCTGGGCCAGACGATCGGACTTGGCTTCCAGCCAGCCCGAATAGTTGCCCTCGTACGGAATGCCTGCGCCACGGTCGAGTTCCAGGATCCAGCCGGCGACGTTGTCCAGGAAGTACCGGTCGTGCGTGATCGCAACCACGGTGCCCGGGAAATCGTGCAGGAAGTGTTCGAGCCAGGCGACGGAATCGGCGTCCAGGTGGTTGGTCGGTTCGTCGAGCAGCAACATGTCCGGGGCGGACAGCAGCAGGCGGCAGAGGGCCACGCGGCGCTTCTCACCGCCAGAAAGATGCTCGACCTTGGCGTCCCAGGCCGGCAGGCGCAGTGCATCGGCGGCCACTTCCAGCTGACGGTCCAGGTTGTGGCCATCGCTGGCCTGCAGGATCGCTTCGAGCTTGGCCTGCTCGGCGGCCAGCTTGTCGAAATCGGCGTCCGGATCGGCGTAGGCGGCATAAACCTCGTCCAGGCGCGCCTGGGCGTCCTTGATCACGCTGACCGCTTCCTCGACCACTTCTCGAACGGTCTTGGTCGGATCGAGCTGAGGCTCCTGCGGCAGGTAGCCGATGTTCAGGTCAGGCATCGGACGGGCTTCGCCGTCGAATTCCTTGTCGACGCCAGCCATGATTTTCAGCAGCGTGGACTTACCCGAACCGTTGAGGCCCAGCACGCCGATCTTGGCGCCGGGGAAAAATGACAGCGAAATGTTTTTCAGGATTTCCCGCTTCGGCGGAACAACTTTGCTCAGCCGATGCATGGTGAAGACGTATTGAGCCATGGTGAACCTAGCGTCAGTGACAGGTGAAAAGAACGAGCCAGGCCATGCGCGGCGCGGGCACTTGATGTTGATCAATGCCTGCGGGCCGATTGAGCCTGGGAATCTGGAGCCGGAGCGCTCTTGTTTGACCGGCAAAGCTACCTCAACCGTCGGTCAAGGTCCAGCCGCCAAGGGCTGGCACTTTGCCACAAGTCAAGGCATGCTAGCCGCCCTTCGGGCGTCCGGCTTATAGTGCACGTCGCGCCAGTCCAGCAAACTGCAGGATTACAGCTTGTCCAACGTCACGCCGTCCCCGTCTCCGCGCGCCGCCCCTGCTGTGCCCGGCACGCCCCTGCGCGGAACATTGAAGGGCGGGCTGGCCTCGCTGGTGCTGTTGCTGCTGGGCCTGCTCTTCTGGCAGTTGCTCGACCAGTTGCGCGAAACCCAGCAGCAACAGCGCCAATACACGATCGACTACACGGCCGACCTGGCCGCGCAAGTCAGCCTGAACATGGCCTTGAATGCGCAGATTGCACTCAATCTGCTACCGATTGTCGAACAACCGCAAAGCGTCGACGAACAACAGGCGCTGCTGCGCAAACTCCAGCAATCGTTGCCTGAATTACGCAGCCTGGCACTGCTGAGCCCTTCCGGCCGGGTGCTCAGCGACAGCGACGCTACCAGCGAGGATGCCAGCTACCTGGCCGAACTGGTACGGCGCAGTCATGCCCAGGCGCATTATTTCAGCAACGCCGAGGACGGTTCCGTGGTGCACCTGTTGTTGCACCAGGCCAGCGGCAGCACGCGCGGTTATTGGGCATTGCGCTTGACCCCGGGGTTTTTCGCGACATTGACCAAACAGGCCGATAGCGGGCTGCGCCCGCTGTGGCTGGTGGAGAACCGGGTCAACCAGCAAATCATCAGCCGCGACGAGGCCCCGCCCGCGCCCAACCCGACGCGATTGACTGAACAAGACCTCAGCAACACCGTACTGACCGTGCCCCTGAGCAGCAGCGACTGGCAGCTGCGCGGGTTGTTCGATCGCAGCCAGGTGCTCGAACAATTGCTGCCCGCGTTCATCGGCAAATGCTTGCTGGGCCTGGCGTTTTCGCTGCTGCCGGTGATCGCGCTGCTGAACATGCGTCGCCGCCAGCGTCAGTTGCATGAGGGGCGCCGCCGTTACCAGGACATTTTCGAGGGCACCGGCGTGGCCCTCTGCGTGCTTGACCTGTCCGGGCTCAAGGCCTTTTTTGCCAGGGCCGGCCTGCATGATGGCGAGCAGTTGCGCACCTGGCTGAAGGCCCCGCAGCAGCTCGAACAGTTACAGCAGCAAGTGCACGTCACCGAAGTCAACCAGATGGCCTTGAAGCTGCTCAATGTCGATTCCTGTGAACAGGCCTGGCAACTGCTGGTGGGCAACGCGGCGAAAGACAACAACCCGGTTGGCTCGAAACTGCTCGAAGCGTTGCTCGACCAGCACAAACAACTGGAACTGGAGATCAGGCTCCAGGACGCCCATGGCCGCGATCAGCATTTGTGGCTGGTGCTGCGCCTGCCGGAAACACAGGACGACTATAACGCCGTCATCCTGAGCATCAGCGATATCACCAGCCGCAAGCTGATCGAGCTGTCGCTGCTGGAACGCGAAGGCTTCTGGTCCGACGTGGTGCGCACCGTCCCGGATCATCTTTACGTACAGGACGTCATCAGCCAGCGGATGATCTTCAGCAACCACCACCTGGGCCAGACGCTCGGCTACGACCGTACCGAACTGCACCAGATGGGCGAGTATTTCTGGGAAATCCTGCTGCACAGCGACGATGCCGATCACTACCACCACTTGCGCCAGGAACAGCGCCGCGGCGGTTACACGCAACTGCTGCAATGCCAGCTGCGCTTTCGCCATCGCAACGGCAAATGGCGACGCTTCGAGGTCCGCGAACAGGCCCTGGCCCGGGATCGCCATGACCAGGTCACGCGGATCATCGGCGTGGCCAAGGACATCACCGAGCAGATCGAGGCCAGCGAATCATTGCGCGACAGCGAGCAGCGCTACCGGATGCTCGCCGAAAGCATCAGCGACGTGATTTTCTCCACCGACAGCAAACTCTCGCTCAACTATGTCAGCCCGTCGGTTCAGGCAGTGCTGGGCTACACCGCCGACTGGATCTTCCAGCATGGCTGGCAGTCGACCATCGCCAATCCGCAACAACTGACCGGCATCTACAGCCTGATGGACCGGGTCAGCAAGGCCCTCGACAAGCCTGAGCAATTGGCCGAGCTGCGCAACCAGTTGCAGACCCAACTGTTCCTGTTCGACTGCCTGCGTGCCGACGGGCGCAAGATCCCCATCGAGCTGCGGCTGGTGCTGGTGTGGGACGACAACGGCGCGTTTGAGGGCGTATTGGGCGTAGGCCGCGACATCAGCCAGCAGCGCCGAGCGGAAAAAGACCTGCGCATGGCCGCGACGGTATTCGAGCATTCGACCTCGGCGATCCTGATCACCGACCCGGCCGGCTACATTGTCCAGGCCAACGAAGCCTTCAGCCGGGTCAGCGGTTATGCGGTGTCGCAGGTGCTGGACCAGTTGCCCAACATGCTGACCGTCGACGAGCAGCAGGAAGCCCACCTGCGCTACGTGCTCAAGCAGCTGCAACAACACAGCACCTGGGAGGGCGAAGTCTGGCTCAAGCGCCGCAACGGCGAGCACTACCCGGCCTGGGTCGGCATTACCGCGGTGCTCGACGACGAAGGCGACCTCGCCAGCTATGTGTGCTTCTTCAGCGACATCAGCGAGCGCAAGGCCAGCGAGCAGCGCATCCATCGCCTGGCCTACTACGACGCCCTGACCCACCTGCCCAACCGCACGCTGTTCCAGGACCGCCTGCATACCGCGCTGCAATCGGCGGAACGGCAGAAGAGCTGGGTGGTGCTGATGTTCCTCGACCTGGACCGCTTCAAGCCGATCAACGATTCCCTCGGCCACGCCGCTGGCGACCGGATGCTCAAGGAAATGGCCACGCGACTGCTCGGCTGCGTGGCCGATGACGACACGGTAGCGCGCATGGGCGGCGACGAGTTCACTCTGTTGCTGCAACCGCGCGCAAGCCGCGAAATGGCGCTCAACCGGGCGATTACCGTGGCCGAGCAGATCCTTGCCAGCCTGGTCCGGCCGTTCGTGCTCGAAGGCCGGGAGTTCTTCGTCACCGCCAGTATCGGTATCGCCCTGAGCCCACAGGACGGCAACGAGCTGAGCCAGCTGATGAAAAACGCCGACACGGCCATGTACCACGCCAAGGAGCGCGGCAAGAACAACTTCCAGTTCTACCAGGCCGACATGAACGCCAGCGCCCTGGAGCGCCTGGAGCTGGAAAGCGACCTGCGCCATGCGCTGGAACAGAACGAGTTTGTCTTGTATTACCAGCCACAGTTCAGTGGCGACGGCAAGCGCCTGACCGGGACCGAGGCCTTGCTGCGCTGGCGCCATCCACGACGCGGGCTGGTGCCGCCAGGGGACTTCATCCCGGTGCTCGAAGAACTCGGGCTGGTGGTGGACGTCGGCGACTGGGTCATCAGCGAGGCCTGTCGCCAACTCAAGACCTGGCACCAAGCCAAGGTCCGGGTGCCGAAGGTCTCGGTCAACATTTCGGCCCGGCAGTTCTCCGACGGCCAGCTCGGCACGCGCATCGCCAATATCCTGCGCAGCACCGGCCTGCCGCCGGCGTGCCTGGAACTGGAGCTGACGGAAAGCATTCTGATGCGCGAAGTCAGCGAGGCGATGCAGATCCTGGCCGGCTTGAAGAACCTGGGCCTGAGCATCGCGGTCGATGACTTCGGCACCGGTTATTCATCGCTCAACTACCTCAAGCAATTCCCCATCGACGTGTTGAAGATCGACCGCACCTTCGTCGATGGCCTGCCGTCCGGCGAGCAGGATGCCCAGATCGCCCGGGCGATCATCGCCATGGCCCATAGTCTCAACCTGGCGGTCATCGCCGAGGGTGTCGAGACCCACGAGCAACTGGATTTCCTCCGTGAACATGGCTGCGACGAAGTCCAGGGCTACCTGTTCGGCCGCCCGATGCCGGCCAACCGGTTTGAAGCGCAGTTCAGCAATGATGCGCTGTTCATGTTCGACTGAGATTCCCATCGTCTGGGCGGGCGCCTTCGCGAGCAGGCTCGCTCCCACAGGGGAATGCATTTCAAGTGTGGGAGCGAGCTTGCTCGCGATGAGGACAGCCAGGACGACACAGAGCTGCCCATGAAACCCATTCGTCCAGGACATGACGTCCTTTCATATGCCTTCCAAAACCGGTTGGGTTAGAATGCCCCCCTTTTCTGCCCCGATCCTTGAGGACCGCCATGTTCAGCCGTGATTTGACTATTGCCAAGTACGACGCCGATCTCTTTGCCGCCATGGAGCAAGAAGCTCAGCGCCAGGAAGAGCACATTGAGCTGATCGCTTCGGAAAACTACACCAGCCCCGCGGTGATGGAAGCTCAAGGCTCGGTACTGACCAACAAGTATGCCGAAGGCTACCCGGGCAAGCGCTACTACGGCGGTTGCGAGTACGTCGACGTGGTCGAGCAACTGGCCATCGACCGCGCCAAGCAACTGTTCGGCGCCGATTACGCCAACGTCCAGCCGCACGCAGGCTCCCAAGCCAACGCCGCCGTCTACCTGGCGCTGCTGTCGGCCGGCGACACCATCCTGGGCATGAGCCTGGCCCACGGCGGTCACCTGACCCACGGCGCCAGCGTTTCGTCCTCGGGCAAACTGTATAACGCCATCCAGTACGGCATCGACGGCAACGGCCTGATCGACTACGACGAAGTCGAGCGCCTGGCCGTAGAGCACAAGCCGAAAATGATCGTGGCCGGTTTCTCCGCCTACTCGCAGATCCTCGACTTCCCGCGCTTCCGCGAAATCGCCGACAAGGTCGGTGCCTACCTGTTCGTCGACATGGCTCACGTTGCGGGCCTGGTCGCCGCTGGCGTCTACCCGAACCCGGTGCCGTTCGCCGACGTGGTCACCACCACGACCCACAAGACCCTGCGTGGTCCACGTGGCGGCCTGATCCTGGCACGCGCCAACGCTGACATCGAGAAGAAGCTGAACTCGGCCGTATTCCCTGGCGCCCAGGGTGGCCCGCTGGAACACGTGATCGCAGCCAAGGCGATCTGCTTCAAGGAAGCTTTGCAACCTGAGTTCAAGGCCTACCAGCAGCAAGTGGTGAAAAATGCCAAGGCCATGGCCGGCGTGTTCATCGAACGCGGCTTCGACGTGGTCTCCGGCGGTACTGAAAACCACCTGTTCCTGCTGTCGCTGATCAAGCAGGACATCTCCGGCAAAGACGCTGATGCCGCATTGGGCAAGGCGTTCATCACCGTGAACAAGAACTCGGTGCCGAACGATCCACGCTCCCCGTTCGTTACCTCGGGCCTGCGCTTCGGCACCCCGGCCGTGACCACTCGCGGCTTCAAGGAAGCCGAGTGCAAGGAACTGGCCGGCTGGATCTGCGACATCCTGGCGGACCTGAACAACGAAGCGGTAATCGATGCCGTTCGCGAGAAGGTCAAGGCCATCTGCAAGAAGCTGCCGGTGTACGGCGCTTAACAGCAGTAGCAACAAAAAAACCGGCCCCAGTGGCCGGTTTTTTTTTGGCGGTATGAAAACCCAGGCGCAGGCGCGGATGGTCAGAGGAGTGCGGCGTCGAAACCTTCGCGGATCTTCTCTTCAGGCAATTCATCGGCAATGAACACGATCACGCTTTCCCGAGCTTCACCCTCAGCCCATTCGGTGTCCCAATCGAAACCGTAGAGCTTGAGTACGCCTTGGAATACCAGTCGGCGGGGTTCGCCGGCGATGTTCAGCACACCTTTGTAACGCAGCAATTGCTTGCCGTGCTCTTCCAGCAACTGGTTCATGAACGCACTCAGCTTGTCGATATCCAGCGGCTTGTCGGTGCGCAGCACGAGACTGCTGATGCGGTCGGCCGTGGTGGCCTTGGCGACCGGGCGAAGGCTGAGTCCGCCGCCCAGGTCCGCGTTGAGATTGAAGCCGCGGATATCCAGCAGCTCGGCGAGGTCGATATTGCCGTGCTCGACGACCCTGATCGGCGCCCGTCGGTTGATGCGCGTCAGACGCTCGGTAAGTGCCTCGACATGAGCGGCGTCCACCAGGTCGGTCTTGCTCAAGAGCAAGCGGTCGGCAAACCCGACCTGGGCCTGGGCGATGGTCTGGGTCAGGTGGATCTCGGCGTGGGCAGCATCGACCAGAGTCAGGATGCCGTCGAGGATGTAGCGTTCGCGCAGGTCCTCGTCGATGAAAAAAGTCTGTGCCACCGGCGCAGGATCGGCGAGGCCGGTGCATTCGATCACCAGGCGGTCGAATGCGATTTCGCCGCTGTCCAGCCGCTCGAGCAACAGGTACAAGGCTTTAGTCAGGTCGGTGTGGATCGTGCAGCAAACGCAGCCGTTGGCCAGGGTCATGACCTGCACCGGCTCTTCGCCCAGCAGTTGGGTGTCGATGCCAGCATCGCTGAATTCATTCTCGATCACGGCGATCTTCAGGCCGTGCTCGGCCTTGAGCAAATGACGCAACAACGTGGTCTTGCCAGCGCCGAGGAAGCCGCTGAGGATCGTGACCGGGATGGGAGAGGACACACTGGATCTCCTGTTCGAATTTAGAAAGAAAGCAAACAGACTCCTGTGGGAGCGAGCCTTTGTAGCGCATGCGAATCCTGAGTCCAACCCGTGACATCTGTGGGAGCGAG
>NZ_JBHFJB010000115.1:14798-31568 GCF_057334555.1 Pseudomonas sp. AGC41 | reverse complement strand
TTCGCGAGCAGGCTCGCTCCCACAAGGGATCTGCGGTACCTACAAACTCTGAGACTGCCCCACAAGGGATCTGTGGCACCTGCAAATCCTGAGTCTGCCCCAAAAACAACTGTGGGAGCGAGCCTGCTCGCGATGGCGTCAGGTCAGTCGGTATCTTCATCGACTGACACTCCGCTTTCGCGAGCAGGCTCGCTCCCACAGGGGATTCACCTCAGTTCAACAACACTTCGGCCCACCCTTGCCACCGTAGCGGGCTTCCTGGCGTTCTCGGAAGAACGCCTCGTAGTCCATCAACGGCTTGTCGGGGTGCTTGGTTTGCATGTGCTCGACGTAGTTGTCGTAGTCGGGCATGCCGACCATCAGGCGCGCGGCCTGACCGAGGTATTTACCGAGGCGACTCAAGTCATTGAACATCGTTGCAATCCTCTATCAAGCGTCCGGCAGCGCCTGGAATGGCGCTTCTTTATCCGTGCGCTCTTTCGTGCCCCAGGCGGCGATGCCGACCTTGAGCGCGTAGAACAGGATGCTGAAGACCACGAACAGGAACAACACAGTCAGCGTTGCGTTGGTGTAGGCGTTGAACACCACGTGCTGCATCTGCTCGATGCTCTTGGCCGGGGCCAGGATCTGGCCGGCGGCCAGGGCATCGTTGTATTTGCGCGCCAGGGCCAGGAAGCCGATCGCCGGGTTGGCGTCGAACAGCTTGATCAGGCCCGCGGTGGTGGTGCAGATCAGCAGCCAGCTCGCCGGCAGCAGCGTGACCCAGATGTAGCGCTGGCGCTTCATCTTGATCAGCACCACGGTGGCGAGCATCAGCGCGATCCCGGCCAGCATCTGGTTGGAGATGCCGAACAGCGGCCACAGGGTGTTGATGCCGCCCAGCGGATCGATCACGCCCTGGTACAGCAGGTAACCCCACAGCGCGACGCAGCCGGCGGTGGCGATCAGGTTGGCGGTCCACGATTCGGTGCGCTTGAGGGCCGGCACGAACGAGCCGAGCAGGTCCTGCAGCATGAACCGTCCGGCACGGGTGCCGGCGTCTACCGCGGTGAGGATGAACAGCGCTTCGAACAGGATCGCGAAGTGGTACCAGAACGCCATGGTGTTCTCACCCGGCAGCACCGAGTGGAGGATCTGCGCGATACCCACCGCCAGGGTCGGCGCACCGCCGGCACGGGCCAGGATGGTGGTCTCGCCGATGTCCTTGGCCACCGCTTGCAGCGCGTCGGGGGTGATTGCAAAACCCCAACTGCTGACGGTCTGGGCCACGGCCACCACGTCGGTGCCGACGATCGCCGCCGGGCTGTTCATGGCGAAGTACACGCCCGGCTCGATCACCGAGGCCGCGACCATCGCCATGATCGCCACGAACGACTCCATCAGCATGCCGCCGTAACCGATGTAGCGCGCGTTGGTTTCGTTATCCAGCAGCTTGGGCGTGGTGCCCGAGGAGATCAGCGCGTGGAAACCCGAGACCGCGCCGCAGGCGATGGTGATGAACAGGAACGGGAACAGGCCGCCCTTCCACACCGGCCCGGTGCCGTCGGTAAACTGGGTCAACGCCGGCATTTTCAGCTCGGGCATGGTCACCAGGATGCCGATCGCCAGGGCGATGATGGTGCCGATCTTGAGGAAGGTCGACAGGTAGTCCCGTGGCGCCAGGATCAGCCACACCGGCAGCACCGCGGCGACAAAACCGTAGCCGATCAGCATCCAGGTGATCTGGATCCCGGTGAAGGTGAAGGCCTTGGCCCAGACCGGGTCGGCGGCAATCTGCCCGCCCAGCCAGATCGAACCGAGCAGCAACAGCACGCCGATGAGCGAGATTTCACCGATGCGGCCCGGGCGTATGTAGCGCATGTAGATGCCCATGAACATCGCGATCGGGATGGTCGCCATCACCGTGAAGATGCCCCACGGGCTCTCGGCCAGGGCCTTGACCACGATCAGCGCCAGCACCGCGAGGATGATGATCATGATCAGGAAGCAGCCGAACAGTGCGATGGTGCCGGGGATGCGGCCCATTTCCTCGCGCACCATGTCGCCCAGCGAGCGGCCGTTGCGGCGGGTCGACAGGAACAGGATCATGAAGTCCTGCACCGCACCGGCCAGCACCACGCCGGCGATCAGCCAGAGCGTGCCGGGCAGGTAGCCCATCTGCGCCGCCAGCACCGGCCCGACCAGCGGCCCCGCGCCGGCAATGGCCGCGAAGTGGTGGCCGAAGAGGATGTGTTTGTTGGTCGGGACGTAGTCCAGGCCATCGTTGTTGAGCACGGCGGGCGTGGCCCGGCGCACATCGAGTTGCATCACGTTGTTGGCGATGAAGAGGCTGTAGTAGCGGTAGGCGACCAGGTAGATGGCCACGGCCGCGACGACGATCCAGAGGGCGTTGATCGGCTCTCCGCGGCGCAAGGCCACGACGCCAAGGGCGCACGCGCCTACGACGGCCAGCAGTAGCCAGGGCAGATGGCGTAGCAGGCTATTATTGTTTTTCATTTTTTTATTCCAGCCAGGGTGGACAAGAAAGACAGCCGCCTGAGTTTAGCGCTTACCGGCGTAAAGGCCATACCCGACATTCGTCTGCCGATGGCCAAGCGGGCACGTTGCTGCGCCAGCAGGGTCTATAGTCAGTGAATCTCCAGAGGAAATGCGTAATGAGCGAACGTCGCCGCTTCGTACGAATCGAATTTCATGCCAAGACCGAACTGAGCCAGGGCCCGTTTATCTGGCCCGTGAAGCTCCTGGATCTGTCCCTCAAGGGACTGCTGATAGAAAAGCCCGAACCCTGGCTCGGAAAACCCGAGGAGCCGTTCACGGCAGATATACATTTAAGCCCTGAGGCTGAGGTCAAGATGGAAGTCCGGCTGACTCACGACGACCACGGTCACCTGGGCTTTGTCTGTGAACACATCGACCTGGATTCCATTGCACATCTACGCCGGCTGGTAGAACTGAATCTGGCCGATCATGACGAGCTGGAGCGCGAACTGGCGGCGCTGATCCATATCTGACGGCACCGAGATACCTGTGGCGAGGGAGCTTGCTCCCTCGCTACCAAAACCCTGCACAAGCCGCTACTCGAACAACGCGTCCAACGCCTGCTCCAGGCGTGTCACGGCAATGATCTGCAGCCCCGCCGGCGCTTCCTTCGGCGCGTTACCCTTGGGCACGATAGCGCGCTTGAAGCCATGCTTGGCCGCCTCCTTGAGTCGCTCCTGCCCGCTGGGCACTGGCCGCACTTCCCCCGAAAGCCCGACCTCACCGAACACCAGCAAATCATGCGGCAGTGGCCGATTGCGCAGGCTGGACATGACGGCCGCCATCAGCGCCAGGTCGGATGCGGTCTCCAATACCTTCACCCCACCCACCACGTTGAGAAATACATCCTGGTCGTGAGTAGGAATGCCGCCGTGCCGGTGCAAGACAGCCAACAGCATGGCGAGCCGGTTCTGATCCAGGCCCAGGGTGACCCGGCGCGGATTCGCCAGGTGGCTGTCATCCACCAGCGCCTGAACTTCCACCAGCATTGGCCGAGTGCCTTCCCACGTCGCCATGACCACGCTACCCGGGACTTCTTCCTGGGCACGCGTGAGAAAAATCGCCGAAGGGTTTGAGACTTCCTTCAGGCCCCGATCAGTCATACCGAATACGCCCAACTCGTTGACGGCGCCAAAACGATTCTTCACCGCTCGCAACAAACGCAGCCGACCGTCCGATTCGCCTTCGAAATACAACACCGTATCGACCATGTGCTCCAGCACCCGAGGGCCCGCCAGCGCGCCTTCCTTGGTGACGTGGCCGACCAGGAAAATCGCCGTGCCGCTCTGCTTGGCATAACGCACCAGCAACGCCGCGCTTTCGCGCACCTGGGACACGCCACCCGGTGCCGATTGCAGCTGTTCGGTGAAAATCGTCTGGATCGAGTCGATCACCATCACCTTGGGTTTTTCCAGGCGCGCCGTGGCGATGATGGTTTCGATGCAAGTCTCGGTCATGACGCGCAACTGATCCTGGGGCAACCCCAGCCGTCGTGCGCGCATCGCGACCTGTTGCTGGGATTCTTCGCCAGTGACGTACAGTGCCGGCATGCGGGTGGCGAGGTTGCACAGGGTCTGCAGCAGAATGGTGGATTTGCCGATGCCCGGGTCGCCGCCGATCAGTACCACCGAACCATCCACCAGACCGCCGCCCAGCACGCGATCCAGTTCGCCCGACGCGGTGGAGAAGCGTGGGATTTCTTCGACGCTGACCTCGGCCAGGGTTTTGATCTGGGCTTGTTGCCCGGCCCAACCCGTGCGCCCGGTGGGTGCCGCCGCCCCGCCGCTTTCCACCATGGTTTCGGTCAGGGTATTCCAGGCCCCGCACTCAGTGCATTGGCCAGCCCATTTGGGAAAGGTCGAGCCGCACTCGGTGCAGCCGTACATGCGCTTTGCCTTAGCCATCTGAACTCCGGGTAAAAACCGCGATGATAGCCTAGCCAGGCTTTACTGCGGGGCCGGCATTCTGATTTCGCCCTTCGCCAGATCCGCCGCGCTATTGCCCAGCGGATCCCTGGCCTCCACGTCGGCGCCCTTGGCCTTCAAGGCATCGAGCAACTCGTCACGCTTGAACAGGCCCGCGTACATTGCAGCGGTCTGTCCGGCACCGTTGCGTTGGTCCGGGCTGCACTCGGTGGACAATAAACGGCGGGCGATCTGGACTTCGCCCTTGAAGATGGCGCCCATCAACGCAGTATTGCCGCGTTTATCCTGGGCGCAAGCATCGGCGCCAGCGGCCAACAGCCGCTCCACCGCGAGCGCGTGGCCGTGATAAGCCGCCAGGATCAGAGCCGTGTAGCCCTTCTCATCCCGGGTATCCAGCGAGTAACCAGCCTCGATAAAGGTATCGAGCATGGGCACGTCACCCCGGCGTGCGGCGTCGAAATAATAGTCATGCAACTGCGCCCGCACCGCCGTCGGATCGGCGAGGACAGGCTGCTCGGCCAGCACGCCCACCGACCAGGTCACGAGTATCGATAGAAGAAAATAACGCATCAGGCCACTCCTTTTGACGCAGGACTGTAGGAGCGAGCTTGCTCGCTCCTACAGTTCGATCAGTCGCTCAACTTCTCGGCCAGCGCCTTGACCCGCGCCAGGTCGCCTTTGGCGACACGAGCCACGCCGGTGCCGTATTCAGGGTCAGCCTTGTAGAGGTAAGACAGGATGATGTGCTTGCTCTCATCATCGGTGGTTGCCAGGGACCCACCGAAACTTTCGATCAAATCGTTGCGCTCCTTCTGATTGAACGAGCGGTACAGATCACCCGCCTGCTTGAAGTTCTGCTCACGCTGGATTTTCGCTTGCTGGGTGCTGCCGGTCAGCGCTGACTGGCTATAACGCGCCGCAGGTTGCTCTTCGCGCGGCATCAAGCGGCTCGGCTGGTAGTTCACCCCGGTACTGGTAGCGCCGAAATTCATCGCACCGTCCTGGTTGCCGTTGTTTACCGCGACCTTGGGCGCGTTGATGGGCAACTGCAGCGCGTTCGGCCCGACCCGGTACATTTGCGTATCGGCATAAGAGAAGACCCGACCTTGCAACAGGCGATCCTCGGAAGGCTCGATACCCGGTACCAGATTGGCCGGGGCCATCGCGACTTGTTCGGTTTCCTGGAACACGTTCGCCGGATTACGATTCAAGACCATCTGTCCAACCTTGCGCTCAGGCACATCCGGCCAGATCTTGGTGGCGTCCAGCGGATCGAAGTCAAACTTCGACAAGTCTTGTGGCTTGAGCACCTGAACGTACAGGTCCCACTTTGGAAAGTCGCCTTTATTAATATGAGTGACCAAGTCATTGGTCATGTGGCTGTAATCCTGTCCTTGAACTTTCACCACTTCTTTTGGATCGAGATTTTTTAAACCCTGCAAACTTTTCCAATGAAACTTAACGTAACTGATATCGCCCTGGGCATTGATCAGTTTGTAAGCGTGCACGCCATTGCCGTCCATTTCACGATAGCTGGCCGGGGTCCCGGAGTTGGAATACAGCTCGGTCAGCGTGCGGGTGGCCTCCGGTACGTGGGAAAAGAAATCGAACCGGCGCGAGTCATCATCCAGGTTGGTTCGCGGGTCGGGCTTGAACGCATGGACCATGTCGGGAAACTTGATTGCATCACGGATGAAGAACGTCGGGAAATTATTCCCGACCAGGTCCCAATTACCATCGGCCGTGTAGAACTTGGTGGCGAAGCCTCGCGGATCACGCAGCGTCTCAGGCGAATGATTGCCATGCACCACGGCGGAAAAACGGACGAACACCGGCGTGACCTGACCGGCGGCGAATACCTTGGCCTTGGTCAGATCGCTCAGGTCATTGGACACCGTAAACTCGCCATGCGCACCGGTACCTCGGGCGTGCACCACACGCTCGGGGATTCGTTCACGGTCAAAGCGCTGGAGTTTTTGAATCAGTTGCACATCCTGCAACAAGGTCGGACCGTTGGGGCCAGCGGTCTGGGAGTTCTGGTTATCGCCCACAGCCGCGCCATTATCCCGGGTCAGGGTGGCGGCATTGACGGACAGGGAAAACAGGCTGGCGGTCAGCACAACGAGGGTATGGCGGTTGGAAAAAGCACCAAGGCCAAGGGAAGTGTTCATGTGAGTTTCCTCTGATTTTATAGAGCGCATCCATGTGCGCCTTTCAGAGGCTAGTGCTCGATAAACCGAAACCTAAATAGAAATGCCGTACCGAGCTGATAGAAAAAACAATATGGGGAATCGGCCCCGAACCGCGTATCACGCGCGATTGGTGGCACTTTGTAAACTTTTTGCGAGGAGCTGGGTCGATACTGGCAAGCTTTGTAAGCATGCATGTCAGGCAAGACCCGTTTAGCTGACTTACACTGCGGCTATCAATCTCATCTGTCACAAGGAACAACTCATGGGCGTGCTAAGCGAGTTCAAGGCCTTCGCGGTCAAAGGCAATGTCGTCGACATGGCCGTCGGGATCATCATCGGTGCGGCTTTTGGCAAAATCGTTTCGTCATTCGTTGGCGACGTGGTCATGCCACCGCTCGGCCTGCTGATCGGCGGAGTGGATTTCAGTGACTTGGCGATCACGCTCAAGGCGGCCGAGGGAAATACCCCAGCGGTGGTGCTCGCTTATGGCAAGTTCATCCAGACGACAGTGGATTTCATCATCGTGGCTTTCGCCATCTTCATGGGCGTCAAAGCCATCAACCGCCTGAAGCGCGAAGAGGCCGTCGCTCCGAGCGCGCCGCCTGTTCCGACCAAGGAAGAACAACTGCTCAGCGAGATCCGCGACCTGCTCAAGGCTCAGAACGAGAGGCCTTGAGCATTTGCGCTGGGCCAAAAATGGCGTCCCACGGAAGCCATTTTTTTACCAGTAATTTTCCACCGCCACTTGGCCGGGCCGCCGCGTGAGGCTCAGTTGCAAGCCCCTGGCCTTGAGTAACTTGCGCGTGTCGTCAATCATCTGCGGGTTGCCGCACAACATGACCCGCGAATGCTCTGGCGTCAGCGCGACACCGGCCGCCTGCTCCAGCTCACCATTTTCAATCAACGTGGTGATTCGTCCGTTGAGGGCGCCAGGGTGTTGTTCACGGGTAACCGTCGCAATGAAGCGAAATTTATGGGCGTATTCGACGAGGTAGTCTCGCCGGGGCAACGCGTCGATCAAGGCCTGGTAGGCCAATTCCGGTGACTCGCGGACGCTGTAGACGAGGACGATCCGCTCGAATTTTTCCCAGACCTCGAAGTCCTGCAGGATAGAAAGGAACGGGGCGACCCCTGTCCCGGTGGACAACAGCCACAAATCGCGTCCGTCAACGAAACGGTCCAGGGTCAGGTAGCCAAAGGCCTGGCGCTCGACCAGCAAGCTGTCCCCCGGCTTCAAGCGGCTGAGCTCGCTGGTGAATTCACCGTCCGGCACGACGATGGAAAAAAACTCGAGAAACTCGTCAAACGGCGAAGACACCATGGAATAAGCCCGCCAGACGGCCGTGCCGTCCGCCTTGACCACCCCCAGCCGGGCAAACTGACCGGCGCGGAAACGAAAGCCGCGATCCCGGGTGGTACGCAGGGTAAACAGGTGAGGCGTCAAGGGTTGCACGTCGATCAGGGTTTGGCGGGTGAACTTTTCTGCGCTGTCAGTCATGAGCCTCTCCGACGGGACAAGGGCTGTATTGTCCCGTAAACCAAGCACGTTAACCACTTACGATCAGTAATGGTATTTAACCGTAGGCTAAACATTCCTAAAGAAATCCTTCATCAATCTTATACAAAAGCTAAATAGCGTATCGAAAACAAAGTGAGGCGTCGCCAGTTTACGCACAACTAACTCTGAAGAAAAAAAATGCCTAGGAGCTAGGAAATCTCCTACACTAATTTTCGCAGCTTTGAATTGGATCCACGACACTCAGGAGAACGCCATGGATGCATGGAAAGATTTGCAATTGCGAAAATTGTCGTGCGAACAGGATCTGCAAAAAGCCTATCGCCTCGTACAGAATTTCTTTAATTATCAGGGATTTGAATATTGCGCCTTTACAGCGCTCCCGACATTTGCGGATAGCCACAGGCACCAGATTAATATCAACAACTACCCTTATGGATGGAACAAGCTATATAAACAAAATGATTACGCAGCAAGTGACCCGATACTAGCACATTGCAATCATTCATCCCTGCCAATTATGTGGAACGAAGATGTATTTTGCGAAGTTCCCGAGTTATGGCGAGCACTGGAGCAGCAAGGGCTCAGCCATGGTTGGACCCAAGCCGTCCATGAGGAGCGGGGCACCTATTACAGTCTATTCAGTCTCGCGAGGATGCAACCTCCCATCGACCCGGAGGAGCATTATGGCAACCTGGGCTATGCCATCTTTGCCAGCCAAAGATTGCATGCACTGGCGGGCCGGCGCATGTCTGACACCGAGTCTTCCTCACAGACGGTCCATTTGTCGCCGCGGGAAATTGAAGTGTTGAGGTGGTCTGCCGAAGGGAAGACGGCATCGGAAGTCGGCAGGATCCTCTGTCTTTCGGAACGCACGGTGAATTTCCACGTTAACAGCTGCATGCGAAAACTGAACGTGTCCAACAAAATCTCGGCGGTTGCCAAAGCGGCCCATATCCACATGATCTGATCAGCAAAGCGCAACAGTCCGCTGAAAAACCTACGAGTAATGCCCAGTAAAAAAACGTAACATCCACGGATCCACTTGAATGATGACGTGCCAGGCACGCGACGCAGTTCATTCAGGCGGTCCCGCTGAGACACCTGCCCCAGGCAGCGGGACATCCGTTGATTTGCCAGAGTCCCCGCCATGCCCTTGCTCGACAGTCCCTTCGCCCAACTCGACCTGATCCGCCAACCCGAGCAGCAGAACGAACCGCTGCAGGCATTTGACGCAGCCGATGAGTATTTGCTTGCGTACCTGGCCGAACAGCAGCCGGGGGCGGACGCCCGGGTTCTGGTGCTCAATGATGGCTTCGGCGCGCTGGCGGCGAGCCTGGCCGGCAAGGTCAAGGTGACCAGCAGTGGCGACTCGTTCCTTGCGCTACAGGCATTGGAGAAAAACCTGCTGCGCAACGGTTTGCCCTTCGACGCGGTACCGATCGTGCCCGCCAGCGAACCGTTGACAGGGCCGTTCGACCGCGTGCTGATCAAAGTGCCCAAGACCCTGGCCTTGCTGGAGGAGCAACTGATCCGCCTGCAAGGGCAACTGGCTCCAGGCGCTCAAGTCATAGCCGCCGCGATGGTCAAGCATCTGCCGCGGGCCGCTGGCGATCTGCTGGACCGCTACATTGGCGCGGTACAGGCCTCGTTGGCGGTGAAGAAGGCTCGTCTGTTGATTGCCACGCCACAAGCCAGGACAACCACCGCGTCCCCCTACCCCACTCGCTATTGGTTGGATGAGCCGAAAATCGAGTTGCTCAACCATGCCAACGTATTCTGTCGCGAAGGTCTGGATATCGGCACGCGCGCCTTTTTGCCGCACCTGCCAAAAAACCTCGGCACAGCTCGGGTGGCGGACCTGGGTTGTGGCAATGGCGTGCTGGCTATTGCCAGTGCCCTGCACAACCCGCAGGCCCATTACACGCTAGTGGATGAGTCTTACATGGCGGTCCAATCGGCCGCTGAAAACTGGCGAGCGGCCCTGGGCGAGCGTGAGGTGACCCTGCGGGCCGGCGATGGACTCGCCGGACAAGCGCCGCAATCGTTGGACGTGGTGCTGTGCAATCCACCCTTCCATCAGCAGCAGGTAGTGGGGGACTTCCTCGCCTGGCGGATGTTCCAGCAAGCTCGCGAAGCCTTGGTGGTCGGCGGCGCGCTGTACATCGTCGGCAACCGTCACCTGGGTTACCACAGCAAGCTGGCGCGGTTGTTCCGGGGCGTCGAGCAGGTCGCCGCCACGCCAAAATTCGTGATCCTCAAGGCCCGCAAATAGCTTGTCCGCTCAGTGAGTCGTCAGCCCGGCGGCGTTCATGAACATCCGCATCAGGCTGGCGACGATGAACAGCGCCAGCACACTCCCGGCCCAGATCATCAGCAGCCAGCCGAGCCGCTGCCATAACGGCTTTTTCTCAGCGGCTTCGATGTCTTTCAAGTCAGGCTTGGCCATTCTCGGCACCTCGCAGGTCGGTCAATGGTAGCCATCGTCATGGGTGACCTTGCCGCGGAACACGTAGTAGCTCCAGAAGGTGTACACCAGGATCAACGGAATGATGAACAGCGTGCCGACCAGCATGAAGCCCTGGCTCTGGGGCGGTGACGCGGCGTCCCAGATCGAAATGGACGGCGGCACAATGTTCGGCCACAAGCTGATACCGAGGCCGCTGTAGCCAAGAAAGATCAACACCAACGTCAGGATGAACGGTGTGTAGTTGGCGTTGCGAGCCACGGCGCGAAACAGCCCGAACATGGTGACAAGCACCAGGATCGGCACCGGCAGGAACCAGAACAGGTTTGGCAGGGTGAACCAGCGTGCCGCGATATCGGCGTGGGCCAGCGGCGTCCAGATACTGACGATACCGATCACGGCGAGCACTACGAATGCCAGCGGTCTGGCCAGGTGGTGCATCTGCTCCTGCAGCTTGCCTTCGGTCTTCATGATCAGCCAGGTACACCCAAGCAATGCATAGGCGGCGATCAGCGCCAGGCCGCAGAACACCGTAAACGGCGTGAACCAGTCCAGGGAGCCACCGGCAAACTGACGATTGACCACCTCAAAACCGTCGATGAACGCACCCAGCGCCACCCCCTGGAAAAAGGTCGCCGTCAACGAACCACCGATGAACGCCTTGTCCCACAAGTGCCGCTTCTCGGCCTTGGCCTTGAAACGGAACTCGAACGCCACGCCCCGGAAGATCAGGCCGACGAGCATGAGGATCAACGGCAGGTACAGCGCCGAGAGCACCACCGAATAGGCCAGTGGAAACGCCCCGAATAGCCCGGCGCCGCCCAGCACCAGCCAGGTTTCATTACCGTCCCAGACTGGCGCGACGGTATTCATCATCACGTCGCGGTCGCGCTCGCCCTTGACGAAGGGGAAAAGAATGCCGATCCCCAGGTCGAAGCCGTCCATGATCACGTACATCATGATGCCGAAGATGATGACCACGGCCCAGATCAGCGGAAGATCAATACCCATGACTCAATTCCCCTTGTGCGAGCTGTCGTTGTGGTCCACTTCGTCGTCGCCTTCGTTGGCGGCCGACAATGGACGGGCCGGGGTGCGTTTCTGGCCCGGGCCGCCGTCGCTCGGCTCGGTTTCGTGAGCCACCGGCCCCTTGCGCACCAGGCGCAACATGTAGCTCAGGCCCGCACCGAACAGCGCGAAATACACCACCACGAACATGATCAGGGTGAAGCTCATTTGCGCAAAGCTATGCCCAGAGGATGCATCCGCCGTGCGCATCAGGCCGTAGACCACCCAGGGTTGGCGGCCGATTTCCGTGGTGAACCAGCCCGCGAGAATCGCAATCAGGCCCGACGGTCCCATCCACAGCACCAGGTGCAAAAACGGCCGGGATTGGTAGAGCCGTTCACCACGCCGCAGCCAGAGGCTGCACAGGCCGGTGAAAATCATCAGCAGCCCCAGCCCTACCATGACCCGGAACGACCAGAATACGATGGTCGAATTCGGCCGGTCCTCGGGCGGAAACTCCTTCAGGGCCGGCACTTGATCGGTCAGTGAGTGGGTCAGGATCAAGCTGCCCAGGTACGGAATTTCCACGGCGAACTTGGTTTCTTCAGCCTTCATGTCTGGCCAACCGAACAGAATCAATGGCGTCGGTTCGTCGCCGACGTTTTCCCAGTGCCCCTCGATCGCGGCAATTTTTGCCGGCTGGTGCTTGAGCGTGTTGAGCCCGTGGAAGTCGCCGATGACCGCTTGCACTGGCGCCACCAGCAAGGCCATCCACATCGCCATGGACAGCATCCGGCGAATGGCCGGATTGTCCCGGCCACGAAGCAAATGCCAGGCCGCCGATGATCCGACGAAAAATGCCGTGGCCACAAAGGCTGCGACCGACATGTGCAACAGCCGGTAAGGGAACGAGGGGTTGAACACCACCGCCAGCCAATCCACCGGAATGACCCGGCCGTCGATGATTTCGTAGCCTTGTGGCGTTTGCATCCAGCTGTTGGACGAGAGGATCCAGAAAGTCGAGATCAGGGTGCCAATCGCTACCATGACCGTGGAAAAGAAATGCAGGCCACGGCCAACCCGGTTCCAGCCGAACAACATGACCCCGAGGAAACCCGCCTCGAGGAAAAATGCCGTGAGCACCTCATAGGTCAGCAACGGCCCGGTGACCGCACCGGCGAAGTCCGAAAAGCGGCTCCAGTTGGTGCCGAACTGATAGGCCATGACCAGCCCGGACACCACGCCCATGCCGAAGTTGACGGCAAATATCTTCGACCAGAAGTGGTACAGGTCGCGGTAGGTGTCGTCACGCGTCTTCAGCCACAGGCCTTCGAGTACCGCCAGGTAGCTCGCCAGGCCAATGGTGATGGCCGGGAACAGGATGTGGAACGAGATTGTGAATGCGAACTGGATTCGGGCGAGATCGAGCGCCTCCAAACCGAACATAAGTCTTCCTCTGTCAGGTAAAACCGGCTGCGGGCGGGGCTTGCATCACAGCTCCCTGGGGATATGGAGTGCGATGCTTTTCAAATCGTTCTTTTTTTAGAACCGTCACAACGCAGGATTCTGGCCGGGTGGCCCCCAGCGCAACGCCTGGGCAGGCATTGATCTGGATCAAGCAATGCTCAAAGAGTAGACCCATATTTGCCGATGGACGGCGTGGTCTTTTGTCGCGTGACAGGTTGTCTCAGTGGCGTAATCCCGCTCCAAGTCTGGATTTCCCAGACCTGCACGGACCCACAAAAGCCCGCAGCGGTTTGAATTGATGTTTGGCTAACTATTTTTCCAGCCGCCGCAACTTCCAGTTACAGCTCGGTGATAATCTCGCCCTTCACGTTACCGGACCCGTCATAGATGCCCAGCCAAGCGCCCTTGCTGCTCCGTCACCACCGACCCTTCATTGCCTTCTGGCTGGCCCGGATCTTCACGGCGAGCGGTTTCCAGATGCTCACCGTGGCCATCGGCTGGAACCTCTATCAACTGACCGGCAACGTCTTGGACCTGGGTCTCGTAGGGCTGGTCGAGTTCGCACCGCGGGTGCTGTTCATGCTGCACACCGGGCATGTGGCCGATCGGTATGACCGGCGCAAGGTCGCGGCCATCTGCCAATCCCTGCAAGCGACGATTGCCCTGGCGCTGGTGATCGGCAGCGCCACCGACAACGTCACGCGCGAGATGATTTTCATCCTGGCGTTCCTGCTCGGCGCGGCCCGCTCTTTCGAAATGCCGACTACCCAGGCGCTGTTGCCGAGCATTGTCCCTGCTGCGCTGTTTCCCCGCGCCGTCGCCGCTGCGCAGTCGGCGCAGCAATCGGCGACCATCGTCGCACCTGCCCTGGGCGGTTTGCTGTATGCCTTCGGCAACGTCTGGGTCTACGGGCCGACCGTGCTGCTCTACCTCATCGCCTGCGGCCTGATGCTCAACCTGCCCGCCCGGCAGACGCCGTTGAACAAAGGCAAGGCGACCCTGGATTCGCTGCTGGCGGGTATCCGCTTCATCCGCAGCCGGCAGGACATTCTCGGGGCGATTTCCCTGGACCTGTTCGCGGTATTGCTGGGGGGCGCAACGGCGTTGTTGCCGGTATTCGCCAAGGACATCCTGCTGACCGGCCCCTGGGGCCTGGGCCTGTTGCGTTCGGCGCCAGCGGTGGGTGCCTTGCTGATGTCGTTGTGGCTGGCGCGGTTTGCCGTCGAGCGCAAGGTTGGCCGGGTGATGTTCACGGCGGTGGGCGTGTTCGGCGTCGCCACGATTGCGTTCGGTCTCTCCACTTCGTTCTGGTTTTCCCTGGCGGTGCTGGTGGTGCTAGGCGCGGCCGACATGATCAGCATGGTCATCCGCGCCTCTTTCGTGCAGCTGGAAACGCCCGACGAAATGCGCGGTCGCGTCAGCGCCGTAAATGGATTGTTTATCGGCGCCTCGAACCAGTTGGGCGAATTCGAATCCGGCCTCACCGCCCACTGGTTTGGCACGGTGCCAGCGGTGGTCATGGGCGGCGTCGGCACGCTGCTGGTGACCGGGGTCTGGATTAAATTGTTCCCGACCCTGGCCAACCGTGACCGAATGCACGAACCGGTGGACGAAGCAAAAGCCTAGAGCAACTTATCCACAGTGATCGGGAAATCCCGCACCCGCTTGCCCGTGGCATGGTAGATCGCATTCGCCACCGCCGCGGCCACGCCGACAATGCCGATTTCACCGACGCCCTTGGACCCGAGGGCGTTGACGATGTCGTCCTGCTCATCGACAAACACCACGTCGATGTCGCCGATGTCGGCGTTAACCGGCACGTGGTATTCGGCCAGATTGTGGTTCATGTGACGGCCCAGGGCGTGATCGGTCAGGGTTTCTTCATGCAGGGCCATGCCGACGCCCCAGACCACGCCACCGAGAATCTGGCTGCGGGCAGTCTTCGGATTGACCACCCGCCCGGCGGCGATGGCGCTGACCACCCGATTGACCTTCACCGTGCCCAAGTCTTCATCCACCAACACCTCGACGAAGACCGCCGAATGCGTGGCGGTCGCGTAGGCTTGGCGCTTTTCATCCGGCCCCGTGGAAACCTCTGCCTGCAACGGCATGTCGCCGCTTTTTTGCGCCAGCTCCGCCAGGGCGACACTGGCCTCGCCCAGGCGCAATTCGCCGTCGATGAACGTAACCTGCTCAAGGGTCGCGCCGCTGAAGGCGGGACAGGACTGACGGGCCACGGCGAGCAATTTGTCCCTGAGCGCTTCGCAGGCTTTCTGCACGGCGGTGCCCACCGAGGAGACGGTAAACGAACCGCCCTGCAACGGCGCCGTGGGCAGTGACGAGTCGCCCAGGACAAAGGTGACGTCCTCAAGGGAAACGCCTGACGCCTCGGCGGCGATTTGAGTCATGACCGTGTAGGTGCCGGTGCCGATGTCAGTCGTTGCGCTGCTGACGGTCAACTTGCCGTTGGCGTCCAGTGAGGCGCGGGCGCTGGCTTTTTGCTGCATGGCTTCCCACACGCCGCCCGCCATCCCCCAACCCACCAGTTGCCGACCGTTGCGCATGCTGCGCGGTTCGGGGTTGCGCTTGCTCCAACCAAAACGGTGGGCGCCCTGGGCATAACATTCGCGCAACTCCTTGCTGGAGTACGGCTTGCCTTCGTTTTCGTTACGTTCGGCATAATTGATCAAACGCAGTTGGACTGGGTCGATGGCCAGGGCGCAGGCCAACTCGTCCATGGCGCATTCCAGGCCGATCAAACCAAGGGCGGCGCCGGGGGCGCGCATGTCCAGCGGCGTGTAAACGTCCAAGGGCACCAGCTTGTAGCTCAACTCGACGTTATCGCAGTGATAGAGCATGCCGCTCCACTCCACCACATGCTCGGTGAAGTCCTCGAAGCGCGACGTCTGGCCGACGGCGCTATGGGCCACCGCGAGCAAACGTCCGTTAGCCGCCGCTCCCAGCTGCACGCGCTGGAAGGTCCGGGGCCGGTAGCCGAAGGTGAACATCTGCTGACGGGTCAGGCTGACCCGCACCGAGCGCTTGAGCGCCAGCGCGGCCATTACCGCCAGCGGCAATTGGTACTGCGGGCGCAGCCCGGAACCGAAAGCGCCGCCAACGTAGGCGGCAAACACCCGCACCTGTTCTTTTTCCAGCCCGAACACCTCTTGCACATACGCCTGGCAATTCTGCGTGCCTTGGGTTTTGTCGTGAATATGCAAGCTGCCGTCGGGTTGGTACAGAACGGTCGACGCGTGGGGCTCCATCGGGTTGTGATGTTCTACCGGCGTGCTGTAGGACACGTCCACGCTAAGCGCCGAGCTGGCGTACTCGCCCTGAAAATTCCCACGGGGCTCGGGTAATTCGGCCGGCGCCGGATGCGCTTCGTTTTGCAGAATCGTCAGATCGGTCTGATGGTCCTGGGTCTCGTAATTGATTTCAACGAGCGAGCCGGCATAACGCGCCAGCTCGAGATTTTCCGCAACCACCAGGGCGAGCGGCTGGCCGCTGTAGAGAATATGGTCATTGAACAATGGCCGGAACGGCGACCCCTCCGCGGCATCGGCATCCTGGTAGGGCTCGTCGTAACTGGCGATCTTCGGGCGGTTGGTATGGTCGATCACTGCGACAACCCCCGGCAGCGCCAACGCCCGGGAA
>NZ_JBHFJB010000115.1:9112-14710 GCF_057334555.1 Pseudomonas sp. AGC41 | reverse complement strand
CGCGCCCCCGGGCGATGGCGCTGGACACGACACTGCCGTGCAACAAGCCATCTTCCGGATATTCGCCGGCGTAACGGGCGCGACCGGTCACCTTGAGGAGCCCGTCGACGCGGTCAAGCGGCTGGCCTATGGTTTTGCTCGGTGCATTCATCGGGTGGTTCCTCCCACCAGTGCGGCGTCGCTCAAGGCGCGGACAATCGCTCGGCGTGCCAACTTGACCTTGAAGCCGTTGTGCTCCAGCGGTTCGGCGTTCTGCAGCAACGCATCGGCGGCCGCCGTGAAAGTTTCACGGCTGACAGCCTGGCCGACCAGCCAGTTTTCCACGGCCTTGTCGCGCCACGGTTTGTGAGCCACACCGCCCAGGGCCAGCCGAGCCTGGCGAATCACCGGCCCATCCAACTCCAGCGCAGCCGCTACCGAAACCAGCGCAAAGGCGTAGGACGCCCGGTCGCGAATCTTCAGGTAGTGGCTATGTTCAGCAAAACCCGCCGGCGGCAATTCGATATAGGTGATCAGTTCGTCATCGGCCAACTGATTGTCCCGATCCGGAGCGTCACCGGGCAATCGGTGAAAATCGGCGAACTCGATAGTCCGCGCCCCACCCCGTCCCAGCACATGCACGACCGCCTCCAGCGCCGCCAGGGCCACGCACATGTCCGAGGGATGCGTCGCCACGCACTGGTCACTGGCGCCGAAAATCGCATGGATCCGGTTCAGGCCGCTTCGGGCCGGGCAGCCGCTGCCTGGGCGCCGTTTGTTGCACGGCACGGAGGCGTCATAAAAGTAATAGCAGCGCGTGCGTTGCAGCAGGTTGCCACCGGTGCTGGCCATATTGCGCAGCTGGGGCGAGGCGCCCGCCAGGATGGCTTGGGCGAGCAGCGGATAGCGCCGTTGAATCCACGGGTGCCAGGCCAGATCGGCATTACTCACCAATGCGCCAATCATCACCCCGCCCGTGGGGGTTTCGCTGAGGTCCGTCAAAGGCAGACCGGTGATATCGATCAGGTGCTCGGGGCGGCTAAGGTTTTCCTTCATCAGGTCCAGCAGGTTGGTGCCGCCGGCGATGAAGCGTGAGTTCGCACTGGACAATTCGACGGCCGCCTGCACGGTGTCAGGCTTGCTGTAGCTGAAGGGATTCATCGCTCGCCCTCCGTTGGCTGGCAGAGTGGAAGCGCTTCCTCGATGGCGTCGCGAATATTGTTATAGGCGCCGCATCGGCAGAGGTTGCCGCTCATCAGTTCGCTGATTTCAGCGGTGGTCTGTGCCCGGCCTTCGTTGGCCAGCCCCACCGCCGAGCAGATCTGTCCCGGCGTGCAGTAGCCGCACTGGAACGCGTCATGCTTGATGAACGCCCGCTGCATGGGATGCAGCTGATCGCCATTGGCCAAGCCCTCGACGGTGGTCAGCTCGGCGCCGTCGCACATTACCGCCAGGGTCAGGCAGGCGTTGATGCGCTTGCCATCACGCAACACCGTGCAGGCGCCACATTGGCCGTGGTCGCAACCCTTCTTGCTACCTACCAGGTCCAGTTGCTCGCGCAGTAGGTCCAGCAGCGTGGTCCAGGGCAGCACCTGCAACTCACGCACGGCGCCATTGAGTGTCAGACGTATCGGATGACGGACGAAGGACGCCTGCGTCGCTTCGGACAAGGTCGCGCTCATGGAACACCTCACGGTTGGTCGTACTCGCGGCGTTTTGGGAAACCGCCGTCATAAGGGGTACGACTTCGAGGTGGGGTGAGCGTTCAAGGCAATTGGGCGACGAAACGCCAGCGGCCGCTGCGCAGCCGAGCGGGAGCAAGCTCCCTCGCCACAGGGCTACTCTCGATTAAGGAAAGATCAGGCCTGTAACTCCGCCCCCACCACGCTCCTCACACCCTTGCCGGCGAGTTGCTCCACCAGCGTCAGGGCGAACATCAGGGCGGCGGCCGAGCCTTGGGCGGTGATGCAGTTGCCATCCACCACCACCGGTTGGTCGACGAAGCTGCACCCGGACAACTGCTGGCTCACGGCGGGCAGGCAGGTCATGCGGCGCTGGCGTAGCACGCCGAACGCCTGGAGTACCAGCGCCGGCGCTTCGGCGATGGCGGCAAAAAATCGCCCGGCGGCGGCCTGGTCCCTGACCAATTGCTGCAAAGGCTGGTGGGCGGCCAGATGCTGCGCGCCAATAATGCCGCCCGGCAGGGCGATCAGGTCGAAATCCTGGACCAGCATATCCACCAGCATGCCGTCGGCGGTCAGGCGCGTGCCGCGCGCACAGGTGAGCATGCGGCGGCCCTCGATACTCGCCACCACCACTTCGAGCTGCGCACGACGCAACACATCGATCAGCGTCACCGTCTGCAAATCGTCGACGCCTTCAGCCACGGCAATCAGGGCTCGGGGGATCTTGGTTCCAGGAATCATGGGCGCTCTCCGCTGGGTGATTCCCTCAAGACTAGCCAGCTTTGCCGGGCCGTGTCAGGTGAAGGCGGCCCGTGACGTGGTCATTTGATGTATAGCTCGGTCACCATCCGGTTCCCCGGCGCGTTGATCGACACATTGCTGAAGCTGAAAGTGCCTTCCTGCTTACCCTTCAGATCGAAGATGTACAGGTAACCGACCACCTTGGTGCTGGTCGAACAGTCATTGAGATTGCCATTGCCGAACGCACACACCGACGAGCGGGTGCCGTCGACTTCGAAGCCGTCCAGCATGACATGAGGCTGGCGGCCATAACCGACCTCCAGCACGTAGACCTTGATATTCGGCCCGCTGTGATTGCAACGGGTCTGCGCCTGCCCGGCAGCGATATCCTCGAAACCACAGGTCGGCGATTCGACCTTGAGCACCTTGACCTCGCTCAGCGGTGGCGCCGAGGCGGCGTGCGCCGCCGGTCCGAGCAGCCCCAGGCTCAACGCCCAGGCCCATGCGAATTTTTTCATGCGATACATACCGACCTCCCCGGAATCGCGCGCAGTATGGCCCAACTTTTGCGTCTGCACACTTTGCGACGCACACCGAGGATCGCAGCCTCATCGCCGCGCTGCTATGATGCGCGGCTTTTTCCGACCCGCAGAAAATCCCGGGCGCCCCTGGCGACGTGTGCTTTGCTGTTGAGGTCGATACATTCACGGCGCCGCGCGCGCCACGGGGAGCAGACATGCTGGAAAGGCTGTTTCAACTCAAGGCACACAACACCAACGTGCGGACCGAGATCCTGGCGGGCGTCACGACCTTCCTGGCCATGGCCTACATTCTGTTCGTCAACCCGAGCATTCTCGGCGAAACCGGCATGGACAAGGGCGCGGTATTTGTCGCCACCTGCCTGGCGGCGGCGATTGGTTCGACGGTCATGGGCCTGATCGCCAACTACCCGATCGCCCTCGCCCCGGGCATGGGCCTGAACGCCTTTTTCACCTACACCGTGGTTCTGCACATGGGCCACACCTGGCAAGTGGCGCTGGGTGCGGTGTTTGTCTCCGCCGTATTGTTTTTCCTGCTGTCGATCTTTCGCATTCGCGAATGGATCATCAACAGCATCCCGCTGCCACTGCGCTCGGCCATCGCCGCCGGGATCGGCCTGTTCCTGGCGCTGATCGCCCTGAATAATGCCGGCATCGTGGTGAAAAACCCGGCGACCATGGTCGGCCTCGGCGATCTGAAGCAACCGGCGCCGATCCTCGCGACCCTGGGCTTCGTCCTCATCGTCGCCCTGGAAGCACTGAAAGTGCGCGGCGCCGTGCTGATCGGCATCCTGGCGGTCACCGTCGTCTCGATCGTGATGGGCTTCACGCCGTTTGGCGGGATCATTTCCGCGCCGCCCTCCCTCGCCCCGACGTTTTTGCAACTGGACATCAAGGGCGCCCTGGACATCGGTCTGGTGAGCGTGATCTTCGCCTTCCTCTTCGTCGACCTGTTCGACAATTCCGGCACTTTGATCGGCGTCGCCAAGCGCGCCGGGCTGATGGGCAAGGACGGCCACATGCCGAAGATGGGCCGCGCGCTGATCGCCGACAGCACCGCTGCCATGGCCGGTTCGCTGCTGGGCACCTCGACGACCACCAGCTACATCGAGTCGGCGGCAGGCGTCAGCGCCGGCGGACGCACCGGCCTGACCGCCATCGTCGTGGCGATCCTGTTCCTGCTGGCGCTGTTCTTCTCGCCACTGGCCGCCAGCGTCCCCGCCTTCGCCACCGCGCCGGCCCTGTTGTTTGTGGCCGTGTTGATGACCTCCGGCCTGGCCGAAATCGACTGGGACGACATCACCGTCGCCGCCCCGGTGGTGATCACGGCGCTGGCAATGCCGTTCACCTACTCCATCGCCAATGGCATCGCCTTCGGCTTCATCGCCTGGACCGCCATCAAACTGGTGTCCGGCCGTGGCCGTGAGCTGAACCCGGCGCTGGTCATCCTGTCGATCCTGTTCGTTATCAAGTTGGGTTGGTTCAACGCATGACTTTTGATTCCCAGGCCTACGCCGCCCAGTTGCAGGACAAGGTCACGCGCTTGCGTGACTTGCTGGCTCCGTTCAATGCACCCGAGCCCGAGGTATTCGACTCGCCCTTGCAGAACTTCCGCCTGCGCGCCGAATTCCGCCTGTGGCGCGAAGCCGGCGAACGCCACTATGCGATGTTCTCCCAGGACGACAAGCGCACGCCGATCCTGATCGAAGAGTTTCCCATCGCCAGCCTGCGCATCAACCAATTGATGCCGCAGCTCAAGGCTGCCTGGCAGGCCAGCGCACCCTTGAGCCACAAGCTGTTCCAGGTGGAATTCCTGACCACCCTGGCCGGCGACGCGATGATCACCCTGTGCTACCACCGCCCGCTGGATGAACACTGGCACGCCGCGGCGTCAAAACTTGCGACCGACCTGGGCGTCAGTATCATCGGACGCTCCAAAGGCAAGCGGGAAGTGATCGGCCACGATTATGTGGTGGAAGAACTTGAGGTGGGCGGCCGTACCTTCAGCTATCGCCAGCCCGAAGGTGCCTTCACCCAGCCCAACGGCACGGTGAACCAGAAAATGCTCAACTGGGCTTATGAAGCCTTGGGCGATCGCAGCGACGATCTGCTGGAGCTTTACTGCGGCAACGGCAACTTCACGTTGCCCCTGGCCACCCGCGTGCGCAAAGTGCTCGCCACTGAAATCAGCAAGACCTCGGTCAACGCCGCGCTGAACAACCTCAGCGAAAACGCTGTGGATAACGTCACGTTGGTACGGCTGTCCGCCGAGGAACTGACCGAAGCCTTGAACGAAGTCCGCCCATTCCGCCGCTTGCAGGGTATCGACCTGAAAAGCTACGAATTCGGCAGCGTCTTCGTCGACCCACCTCGCGCCGGCATGGACCCGGACACCTGCGAACTGACCCGACGCTTCGACAATATCCTCTACATTTCCTGCAACCCGGAAACCCTCGCCGCGAACATCGCGCAACTGAACGACACCCACCGCATCACGCGCTGTGCGTTGTTCGATCAATTCCCTTGGACCCATCACATGGAATCCGGGGTGTTGTTGACGCGGCGGTAGGCCAACACAGACCTATTGTGGCGAGGGAGCTTGCTCCCGCTCGGTTGCGCAGCAACCGCAAAAACCTGGGGCTGCTGCGCAGCCC
>NZ_JBHFJB010000115.1:3062-9060 GCF_057334555.1 Pseudomonas sp. AGC41 | reverse complement strand
CCCCCCCCCCCCCCCCCCCCCCACAGCTGCCTTCCCTGATAAACCCGTGTTCGATCATCGAACACTTATTGGCCCTCGAACGCGGCTTTGTTTGACCAAATTAACCATCTAGTACAATTTATCTCCAGAGGCTGTAACACAGCCCACACCAACAATAAAAATGTGGAGAAATTGCGATGCCTCCGATCGTTCTGGTGCTCAACGGCCCGAACCTGAACCTGCTCGGCACCCGCGAGCCGGCCACCTATGGCCACGAAACCCTGGCTGATATTTCCGCGCTGTGTGGCCGCGCCGCCGAGGAGTTCGGCCTGGCCGTGGAGTTCCGCCAGACCAACCAGGAAGGCGAATTGCTTGACTGGATCCACGGCGCCCGTGGCCGGTGTGCCGGGATCATCATCAACCCGGCGGCCTGGACTCATACTTCGGTTGCCATCCGCGACGCGCTGGTGGCCAGTGAAGTCCCGGTGATCGAAGTCCACCTGTCCAACGTCCACGCCCGCGAAACCTTTCGTCACCACTCCTTTGTCTCGTCAGTCGCCATCGGCGTGATGTGCGGGTTCGGCAGCCATGGCTATCGCCTGGCCCTGGAACATTTCAGTCAGCGGTTGAAGGGTTGATGAGTATGTCCAACGTCACTGTACTGGCCGGCCTGATCGGCGCGGGCATCCAGGCCTCTCGCACGCCGGCGCTCCACGAACACGAAGGCGACGCCCAAGGCATGCGTTACCTGTATCGGCTGATTGATCTGGATGCGCTGAAACTCGACAGCGGCGCGCTGGCCGATTTGCTGGTGGCTGCCGAGCGTATGAGTTTTACCGGCCTGAACATCACGTTTCCTTGCAAGCAGGCGGTCATCCCGCTGCTGGACGAGTTGTCGCCCGAAGCGCGCGGTATCGGTGCGGTGAATACCGTGGTGCTCAAGAACGGCAAACGCATCGGCCACAACACCGACTGCCTCGGCTTCGCCGAAGGCTTTCGGCGAGGCCTGGGCGATGTGACCCGTCGGCATGTCGTCCAGATGGGCGCTGGGGGCGCCGGGGCTGCCGTCGCCCACGCGTTATTGGCCGAAGGGGTGGAGACGCTGAGCATCTTTGATGTCGAGACCAGCCGTGCCGAGGCGCTGGCGAATAACCTGAACCAACAGTTCGGCGCCGGCCGTGCTCGCGCCGGGCGTGACCTGCCCACCGCCATGGCCGAGGCCGACGGCCTGGTGAACACCACGCCGATGGGCATGGCGAAACTGCCGGGCATGCCGGTACCGGTGGAGCTGTTGCGAGGCGATCTGTGGGTCGCGGAAATCGTCTATTTCCCGTTGGAAACCGAACTGCTGCGCAACGCCCGCGCCCTCGGCTGCCGCACGCTGGATGGCGGCACCATGGCGGTATTCCAGGCGGTGAAGGCGTTCGAACTGTTCAGCGGCGTGGCGCCCGATGCGGGACGGATGCTGGCGCATTTTCAGCGCATGGATAATTAAAGCCGAGTGAAAATTCCTCCTGTGGGAGCGAGCCTGCTCGCGAATGCGTTGTTTCAGTAGGCGAATTTGTGACTGGCACACCGCATTCGCGAGCAGGCTCGCTCCCACAAGGTAGGTTCGGTGTCAGGCCTGCAAGTACCGCAACACCGATTCACAGACCATTTGCCGATGGCGCTGCTTGACCGCTTCGTCCGACAGATCAATCTGGAAGATCTCACCGAACGTCTGGCGGTTGGACACCCGGTAGAAGCAGAACGAACTGATCAGCAGATGCACATCCAGCGGCTCGAGGCCGGCGCGAAACACGCCCTCCTCGGCGCCTCGGCGCAATATCACGCCAAGGGAATCGAGAATGGTGTTGGTCATCGCCTTGATCGCGCCGGACTGTTTCACGTATTCGGCGTTGTGGATGTTTTCGATGCAGACGATACGCACGAAGTCCACGTTGCGGTCATGGTGGTCGAAGGTGAATTCCACCAGCCTCCGGATCGCGTCGACCGGCGCCAGCTCGGCCAGGTGCAGGCGGCTTTCGGTGGTGCGGATATCGCCGTAGAGTTTTTCCAGCACCTCGACGTACAGCTGCTCCTTGCTGCCGAAGTAGTAATAGATCATCCGCTTGGAGGTGTGGATGCGCTCGGCGATGGCGTCGACCCGCGCGCCGGCCAGGCCCTGCTGGACGAACTCGACGATGGCTTCCTGAAGAATGTTTTCCCGGGTCTTTTCCGGGTTGTTCTTGCGACTCTTGCGCGGCGCGGCGACAGGTTCGTCGAGGGCTGCGGGAAGCTCTGGATTCATAGTCATTACGGGCTCACGGCCATCACTGCACAGGTTGGCGATTATGGGCCGCACCGCACAGTGAAGGAAGCCACGGCGTTGCCCTTTACCGCCGCGCTTACGATTTCCCTACAACTTGGCGTGCCGCAAGCCACCGCTACGAGACTTGGCCATGGCCGCCAGCCGCACCGCGACGTTGGCCGCGCCGTAGCCGGCATAACCGTTCTTGCGCTGGATGATTTCAAAGAAAAATCGCCCTTCGAACGGTTCGGTATAGACGTGAAACAACTCGCCGCCCTGAGCGTCACGGTCGTACAACACGTTGAAATAGGCCAGCTCGCTGAGAAACTCATCGTCGAAATCGAAACGCGCCGCCAGGTCGTCGTAGTAGTTGAGCGGGATGTCAAGCAACGGCACCCCGGCCTCCTTGGCACGGCTGACCTGGGCGAAGATATCGTCGCAGTCAAAGGCGATATGGTGCACGCCGGAGCCGCGATAACTCGACAGCGCGTGTGAGATCGCGGTGTTGCGGTTCTCGGAAATGTTCAGCGGCAAACGAATCGAACTGCAGCGGCTGCGCAACGCACGGCTTTTCACCAGGCCATAGGGGTCGGGCAACACCACTTCATCGTCCGCTTCGAAATCCAGCAGGCTCTTGTAGAACAGCACCCAACTGTCGAGGCTGTCAGCCGGCAGCGCCATCGCCATGTGGTCGATGCGCTTGAGCCCGGCGCCGATGACCGCACCAGGTTGCAAGTTGAAATCGGTGCCATAGACATCGGCGTCCTGGTCCACCAGGTAGATCAGGCTGCCATCCGGCGCCCGCACCGCGGCCAGCTCCAGCTCGTTCGGCCCGACCAGGCCGCGATAAGGCTGGCCCTTGTAGGCCACCGCCCGCTTGAGGGCGCTGGCGCTGTCTTTGACCCGCACGGCGGTGGCGCACAACGATGGGCCATGGGCTTCAAAAAAGCTGTGGGCGAAGGAATACGGCTCGCAATTGAGGATCAGGTTGATATCGCCCTGGCGCAACAGGCTGACGTTCTTGGAGCGATGCTGGCCGGCCTTGACGAACCCCAGCCGCTCCAGCCAGTGGCAGAGCTTGGCGCCGAGGTTGTCATCCACGGCGAACTCCAGGAATTCAACGCCGTTGTATTCGCTGGCCGGCGCTGTCGCGAAGAGGATATCGCTGTTCTGGGCAGGCGCTTGCGCGGCCAGGCGCTCTCGGGTTTTTTCTTCCAGGTACAGCAGCGAACGCAAACCGTCGGCGGCGTTGGCCCTGGGCGGAGCGGCGCGAAACCCGTCGTTGAAGATCTCCAGCGACAGCGGCCCGGTGTAACCGCTCTGGATGATCGGCGCGAGGAAACCCGGCAGGTCGAATTCACCCTGGCCCGGAAAACAGCGGAAATGCCGGCTCCACTCCAGGACGTCCATCGCCAGGATCGGCGCATCGGCCATCTGCACGAAAAAAATCTTTTCCCCGGGGATCTCGGCGATGGCGCTCGGGTCGCCCTTGAGGGACAACGTGTGAAAGCTGTCGAGCAGCACGCCCAGGCTGGGGTGATCGGCCTGGCGCACGATATTCCAGACTTGTTGATAAGTATTCACGTGGCGGCCCCAGGCCAGCGCTTCATAACCGATGCGCAGGCCCCGCGCACCGGCACGCTCGGCCAGCAGCCTGAGGTCATCAATCAGGATCTGTTCATCGCCGACGCTGTCGGCCGAGGCATTGCTGCACACCAGCACCAGATCGGTGCCCAGTTCCTGCATCAGGTCGAATTTGCGCTCGGCGCGCTCCAGGTTGCGCGCCAGGCGCTCCCGGCGGCAACCTTCGAAGTCCCGAAAGGGCTGGAACAAGGTGATGGCGATACCCAGGTCGGCGCACATCTGCCTGATTTCCCGAGGGCTGCCGTCGTAATACAGGAGGTCGTTCTCGAAAATTTCCACGCCGTCGAAACCAGCGGCGGCAATCGCTTCGAGTTTTTCCGGCAGGGTACCGCTCAAGGAAACAGTGGCAATGGAACGCTGCATGACTTCGGCTCCCGGGACAGGCATCGGCTACACAAGGTGCGCCGCTTTTGAAAGAGTCAGCCGATTATTGAGCGGTCGGTTTTTTTGGGCAATTTAATATGTACCATCCGGTTAGTTTTTTGGGCGATTATCGAACACAATGCCCGATCAGCGAATTGACGATTTTTTGTCCACTGCGCACCATCGGCCCCACATTGACGCCGGGTTGCGGCGCGAGCCTCAATGCAGACCCAGACCACACCATAAGAATTTCAAGAACGGGTGCACCTTATGATTCCTTCCCAGAGTTCCCGCCTGGCCCCCGGCCTGAGCGCCGCCCAAGACGGCATCGGCGACAAGATCCGTGGCGCCATGGCCGTGGGCAAGACCCGTTGGGGCATGCTTGCCCTGGTGTTTTTCGCCACCACCCTGAACTACATCGACCGCGCCGCCCTGGGGGTCATGCAGCCGATCCTGGCCAAGGAGATGAGCTGGACGGCGATGGACTACGCCAATATCAACTTCTGGTTCCAGGTCGGTTATGCGGTCGGCTTCCTGCTGCAAGGTCGCCTGATCGACCGGATCGGCGTCAAGCGTGTGTTCTTCTGCGCCGTGCTGCTGTGGAGCCTGGCAACCGGCGCCCATGGCCTGGCCACTTCGGCGGTGGGTTTCATGGTCTGCCGCTTCATCCTCGGCCTGACCGAAGCCGCCAATTACCCGGCCTGCGTCAAGACCACGCGGCTGTGGTTCCCGGCCGGCGAACGGGCCGTGGCCACCGGTATCTTCAACGCCGGCACCAACGTTGGCGCCATGTTCACGCCGATGCTGCTGCCGCTGATCCTGCACGTATGGGGCTGGCAGGCCGCGTTCCTGTGCATGGCCGCGCTGGGCGGGATCTGGTTGCTGTTCTGGGGCCTGAAATACTTCAACCCGGAAGATCACCCCAGCGTCAAACAGTCGGAACTGGACTACATCCAGGCCCAGGAAGAACCGGACCAGGTTCGCGTACCGTTTTCCCGTATCCTGCGCATGCGCGGCACCTGGGCCTTCGCCCTGGCCTACTCGATTACCGCGCCGGTGTTCTGGTTCTACCTCTACTGGCTGCCGCCGTTTCTCAACCAGCAATACAACCTGGGCATCAACGTGACCCAGATGGGCATCCCGCTGATCATCATCTATCTGACCGCCGACTTCGGCAGCGTCGGCGGCGGGATCCTGTCCTCGTTCCTGATCGGTCGCGGGGTCAATCCGATCAAGGCGCGACTGCTCTCCATGCTGCTGTTCGCCTGCTGCATCGTCGGCGTGATCATGGCCGCCGGCTCCAGCAGCCTGTGGGTGGCGGTGTTTGCCATCTCCCTGGCCATCGGCGCGCACCAGGCCTGGACGGCGAATATCTGGAGCCTGGTGATGGACTACACGCCCAAGCACATGATGAGCACGGTGTTCGGCTTCGGCGGCATGTGCGCGGCGATCGGCGGGATGTTCATGACCCAGTTGGTGGGGCATATCCTGACGGTCACCCATAACAACTACACGGTCCTGTTCACCCTGATTCCGGCGATGTATTTCATTGCGCTGATCTGGATGTACTTCATGGCGCCGCGCAAGGTTCCGACCCTGGAAAACTGACCGTGAACTAACGGACAGCGATTAACCCGTGGCGAGGGAGCTTGCTCCCGTTCGATTGCGCAGCAATCGCAAAAAAGCGAGGGCCGCTTCGCAGCCCAGCGGGAGCAAGCTACC
>NZ_JBHFJB010000115.1:0-3042 GCF_057334555.1 Pseudomonas sp. AGC41 | reverse complement strand
AGCTACCCCCCACAAAAGCCTCTGCTCGCCAAAAAAGGGTTGAGCTTTACTTGCGCCGCTGCTGCCATGCCGCTGCCAACCCACTCAAGCAGATCAGGACGATACCCACTACCGTAGTCAACGTCGGCGTATGGCTGAACAACAGCCAGCCGAGCAGCCCGGCGAAGATAATCTGGCAATACCCGAATGGCGCCAGCAACGCCGGGGCGGCGAAGCGGAAAGCCTGGGTCAGCATCAGGTGCGCGGTCATCCCGCAGGCGCCCAGCGCCAGCATCATCAGTCCGTGCGTCACGCTGGGTACCTGCCAGAAGAACGGCACCAACGCGCTCATTACCAGCGTGTTGCATAGCCCCGCGAAAAAGTTGCTGGTCGTGGGGCTGTCGATCTCGGCGAGCTTGCGGGTGAGCAGTTGGTAGAAGCAGAAAAACAGCGCCGAACAGAACGGCAACAGCACCGCCGGCGTGAACAGATCGCCACCGGGGTGAACGATGATCAACACCCCGATAAATCCGAAGATCACCGCGATCCACTGACCGCGCGTCACGTGTTCACCCAGCAGCGGCACCGACAGCGCGGTGACCAGCACGGGCGCAAGGAAGTTGACCGCAGTCGCCTCGGCGAGTGGGATGTACATCAGCGCCGTGGTGAAAAACAGACTGGTGCCCAACAGGCACAACGCCCGGGCCAGTTGCCACAACGGACGCTTGGTCCGCAGCACCCGCAGCCCCGAGCGCGGCAGGAAAATGCCCGCCATCAACAAGGTGTGCACCACGTAACGCGCCCAGACCACCATGATGATCGGATAAAAACCCGAGAGATATTTGGACAACGCGTCGTGACTGGAGAACAGGAACGTTGCGACCAGAATAAGCACGATGCCCTTGAATGCCTGGTTGACGCCGGAGAGCGGAGTGCTGACGGTCATGAGGGAAACCTGCGTTGCTTGATGTAAAGGCCGTGATCCTTGATGCACTTGTTGGGCCAGCGAGGATTCCGATAGTTCTGGTCCGAAGTGTAATGAAAATTCCGCCCTCGGGCAGGATCGGCGCACCGATGAACCAAAATCCCTGTCAGTTGCCTGAAAGCTCAAGCATGCGCGCACCTTGCGCTCCTGAAAGCTAGACTCTTCGCCACAGCAGCCATTCTTCGCACGGTCATTCAGAGGATTTCCCCCATGTTATGGAAAAAAGGTCGCCGCAGTGACAACGTGGTGGACGCCCGCGGAGACGGTGGGGGCGGCGGCGGGATGCGTTTTGGTGGCGGCAAGGGCTTGAGCCTGACGGCCATTATCCTGATCGTCGGCATCGGCTGGATCACCGGCCAGGACCCTATGCAGATTCTCGGGCAACTGACCGGGCAGATGGACCAGGCTTCCGCGCCCGCTCCTTCGCAAACGCGCCAGGCGCCACCGGCCAACGACGAACAGGCTGAATTCGTGCGCTCCATCCTGGGCGATACCGAAGACACCTGGGGCCAGGTTTTCCAACAGGCCGGGCGCCAATACCAGCAACCGAAGCTGGTGCTGTTCAGCGGTCGGGTCAACTCGGCGTGCGGCCTCGCGTCCTCGGCGACCGGCCCCTTCTACTGTCCGGCGGACCGGCAGGTTTACCTGGACATGAGTTTCTTCAAGGAAATGTCCCAGCGCTTTTCCGCCGCCGGAGACTTTGCCCAAGCCTACGTCATCGCTCATGAGGTGGGCCACCACGTGCAGACGCTGCTCGGCGTGTCGGCGAAAATCCAGGAAGCGCGCCAGCAAGGCCGGCAAATGGAAGGCGACGGTGGTTTGCTGGTGCGCCAGGAACTGCAGGCCGATTGCCTGGCGGGCGTCTGGGCCAACCATGCGCAAAAGCGCCTGAACTGGCTTGAACCGGGGGATATCGAGGAGGCCTTGACCGCCGCCAACGCCATTGGCGACGATCGCTTGCAGCAACAAGGCCAGGGCCGCGTGGTGCCGGACTCGTTTACTCACGGCACTTCCGCGCAACGGGTGCGCTGGTTCAAGACCGGTTTTTCTCAAGGCCAGGTCAGCCAGTGCGACACCTTCGCGGCGAAAACCCTGTAGATGAAGTGGCGGGCAGTGATCGGGCTGCTGCTGTGCTGCGCCGTAGCCCAGGCCGAGGAACACGGCGTCAAGGTGATCGCCGAGGGACGCTTGCAGATCAGGGGCGGCGCCATGGCCGTCGGTGTCAGCCCGCCACCGGCCTCGATCGAGCGGGTGCTGATCATCCTCCATGGTCGGCTGCGCAATGCCGATACTTACTTGCACAGCGCTGAAAAAGCCGCGGCACAAGCCGGTCAATCGGCGACGACGTTGATCATTGCCCCACAGTTTCTCAACGAACACGACGTGGCCCGCCATCAGTTGCCTGCTGAAATCCTGCGCTGGCAGGGCAACGACTGGATGGCGGGCGGCCTGTCCACGGGGCCGAAACCGCTCAGCTCATTCCAGGTGCTGGACGACATCGTTGCGCGGGTCAGCGACCGCCAGCAGTTTCCCGCAGTGAAAGACATCGTCATCGCCGGTCACTCCGGCGGCGCCCAAGTGGTGCAGCGTTATGCCCTGCTTGCCCATGGCCCTTATCGCATCAGCCCACGGTTCGTCATCGCCAACCCTTCGTCCTATGCCTACCTGGACGCACAGCGGCCCATGGCGTTCGACCCGGTCAGTTGTCCAGGCTTCAATCGCTGGAAATACGGCCTGGAAAACCTGCCCGCCTACGCCACCGGGCAAACACCCGCCCAGCTCGAGGATCGCTACATCAAGCGCGACATCGTCTATCTGCTTGGGCAACAGGACATCGACCCGGAACATCCGGCGCTGGATAAAGGTTGTGAAGCGCAGACACAAGGGGCGTATCGGCTGCTACGCGGGCAATTCTTCTTTGACTACCTGAGCCGGCGCCATCCGCAAGGGTTGAACCAGCGACTGATCGAAGTGCCCGGGGTTGGGCACGATGGGGACGGGATGTTCAATTCGCCGGAGGGGTTGAGGGTGTTGTTTGGGCAGTGAGCCCTGTGTCGACAGGGAAACCCTTTCGCGAG
>NZ_JBHFJB010000114.1:6497-38305 GCF_057334555.1 Pseudomonas sp. AGC41 | reverse complement strand
GCCCACTGCGCAATGCCTGCGTTCGGCCATCGTGGTTAACGGGGCGTCGAAGTTCAAAATCCAAAGCAAGAGCAAGAGCAAGAGCAAGAGCAAGAGCAAGAGCAAGAGCAAGAGCGGGGTGCACACCGACCCAAGCCCACCAACGATGCATAAAAAAACGGCGCTTTCCTTGTTAAGGAAAAGCGCCGTTCTTGTACGGCAATGCTGCTCACTTAAGGCAGTCGGGGAACCCGTGGCGAGGGAGCTTGCTCCCGCTGGGCCGCGAAGCGGCCCCAAAACCTGCCAAATAAGTAGCATCAGACACACCGCATCCGCCGGTTTACGACTGCTTCGCAGCCGAGCGGGAGCCCCCCCCCCCCCACGGGTACATCATTGTGTTTAGTGAACAGCATTACGTTCTTGTACGGGGACTTATATCAGTCAATGTACTCAAACAACTTCACAATCTTCTGCACCCCAGACACACCCTGAACCAGATTGGTCGCCTGCGCGGCCTCCTGTTTGGTCAGCAACCCCAGCAGATAGACAATCCCGTTTTCGGTCACAACCTTGATGCGCGAACCAGGGATGCTGGCGTCGGTGAGCATCTGGGTCTTGATCTTGGTGGTCAGCCAGGCGTCGTTCTGGCGGGCCAGCAGCGAGGAGGGTTGGAGGACCTGCAGCTCGTTGTGCACGGTCTTGACCCGCTGCACCGCGCTGGCTTCCTGTTCGGCCTTGGCCTTGAGGTCGGCGCGGGGTGTCTGGCCGGCCAGCAGCACAACGCCGTTGAAGCTGGTGACGACGATGTGCGAATTGTTGTCCAGGTCCGGGTCGGCCTTGGCAATGTTCACGCCCACTTTGGTTTCGATCAACGAGTCGTCGATCTTGCTGCCGAAGGTGCGAGTGCCGCGGTCGTCTTCAATCGGCTTTTCCCGGCTGGCGTTAACCACCGATGTGCAGCCGCTGATGCCGAGGCACAGGGTCAGGGCCAAAAGGCCTAGGCGATTAGGGGTCATTCTTCACTCCCGAACAGTTGGCTGTCGATCAAGTCGCAAAGGCAGTGGATCGCCAGCAGGTGGACTTCCTGAATACGTGCGGTGACATTGGCCGGTACGCGGATCTCGACGTCTTCAGGCAACAGCAGTGAAGCCATGCCGCCGCCGTCGCGACCGGTCAATGCTACGACAATCATTTCGCGATCATGTGCGGCCTGGATCGCTTGAATAATATTCGCCGAATTGCCACTGGTGGAGATCGCCAGGAGCACATCGCCAGGCTGGCCGAGCGCGCGGATCTGTTTGGAGAACACTTCGTTGTAGCTGTAGTCGTTGGCGATTGACGTGATCGTCGAGCTATCGGTCGTCAGTGCGATGGCCGGCAGGCTCGGGCGCTCGCGTTCGAAGCGGTTGAGCAGTTCCGATGAGAAGTGCTGGGCATCGCCGGCCGAGCCGCCATTACCGCACGAAAGCATCTTGCCCTCGTTGAGCAAGGCATTGACCATCACTTGGCTGGCTTGCTCGATGTGCGGTGCAAGTACGTCCATCGCCTGTTGCTTGGTGTCGATACTGGCCTGAAAAAGCTGGCGGATTCGCGATTGCATGTCCATCTGTGTGACCTTAAGTAGCGCGACTTATCGGCACAACATGTGCGGCGCGCAAAGCAAAGAGCAAAAAAGTTGAGTGAAGGTGTCCGGCTCGGCTGCGCTCAACTGTCGAAGGCGTTTTGCAGCCAATTCAGTTGGTCGACGTTGCTATCGATGGCAACCACGTCGAAGCGACAAGGATGATCGGCCCAGCGAGACTCGCGTTGCAGGAAATACTGCGCGGCGAAAACCAGCTTCTGGCGCTTGCGCTGGTCAATGCTGTCGAGCGCGCCACCCCATTGGGTATTTTTTCTGTAGCGGACTTCGACGAATACTACTGTATCGCCGTCAAGCATGACCAGATCCAGCTCGCCGCGTTTGCACAGCCAGTTTTGCGCCAGCAGCCGCAGGCCGTGTTGCTCAAGATGCGCGAGGGCGAGGCCCTCGGCATCCCTGCCGCTTTGCTGGCGCGATCGGTCGGGCATCAGCGCGGGGTGTCCGGCAGGCGCTGGACCTGGCCGTTGACGAACTGCGCCCAAGGAAGTTGACGTTGCACGCGCTGGCTCGGAGAGACAGCCAGGCTGCCGGACAGCCCTTCGATGCGGCTGTCGGGCAAGGCCTTGAGCTGGCCGAGGCGTGGAGCCAGGCGATAGGCGTCAGCGCCCATCGCGTACAGCCGGCCGAGGCTGCCGGCCGCCTGGGGCCACTGCGCGGTGACCTGCTGGCGCAGCGGATCGTTGGCGTCGAGGAGCCATGGGGTTTCGCAGAAGCGAACACCGTTCATGTCGTTGTACTGGTTCTGGTCGCCGCTGACGCTGAACACCGAGGAGGTCGCGTAGACCGGCACGTCGCCGGCGTACTGGAAGTTCAGGGTCGGCTTGATCTGCTGGGCCTGCTGCGGGGTCGATGCGAGGAAGATGAACTCGATGTCCTGGCGACGCGATGGCTGCGCCGCGACGGCGGTGCCTACCGTGCTTTGCAGGCTCTTGGCGCGACCTTCGCTCTGGCGCAGCTGGAACATGTCGGCGATCTGCTGTGCCAGTTGCACCGGCTGGTCGACACGCTCGATTGCCATGATGGTCCCGCCATTGGCCTGCCAATCCTGGCTGAAGGCTTTCAAGACGCGATCGCCCCATTCGCCTTTCGGCACCATCACGGCTGCGCGATGCAGGCCGTCGGCACGGGCGCGCCGGGAGACTTCGCGGGCCTCATCTTCAGGCGCCAGGCCGAACTGGAACAGTTGCGGCGGGCCTTGTTCGCCTTCGCTGTAGTTCAGCGCCAGGGTGGTGATCGGCAGCTGCGGGCGGGTGCTGATCTGCTTGACCAATGGTTTTTCCAACGGGCCGACTACCAGCTGTACGCCGTCGGCCTGGGCCTTGCGATAGAACTCGTCCATCGAGGTCAGGCTGGCGCTGTCATAGAACTGGATGCTCGGCGGCTTCTGCCCGGCCTGTTGGGCCTGGTAATGCGCGGCCATGAAACCCTCGCGCAGTGCTTTTGCGACCGCAGCCAGCGGGCCATTCTGTGGCAGCAGCACGGCGATCTTGCCCAGTGGCTGGCTTGCCAACTCCTTGAGCTTGACCAGCGGTGTCGGCAACTGGAGTGCGGCGGGGTGTTTCGGGTTCTGTTCGCGCCAGCTGTCGATGGCGGCTTGTTGCTGTTCCAGGGTGCCCGCGGTTTTCACGGCTTTGGCCAGGCTCAGCCAGCCACCGAGATCGTCGGTAGTGGTCGGTTGCAGTTGATCGGTGGGCAGCGAGGCGATCAAGGTCCAGATGGCTTCGTGATTTTTTGCCTGCGCTTCGTTTTCCAGCAGCGGAGCAATGAAGATCCGCTCGCGGGCGGCGGCCAGGGTCTGGCCATCGGCCTCCAGGGCGCGAGCGCGGACGGTGCCGGTGCGGACTTGCTGCTCCACCGGCATTTCGCTCAGGTGCTGCAAGCTCGGATGACTCAGCGAAGTCAATGCAGCCTTGGGCTGGTTGCGCGTCATTGCCAGTTCGGCCGACAGCGTATTGGCGAAAATCTGCTGGCCGGGCTTGAGCTGCTCCATCGGCACTTGCTGCAGGATCTGTGCGGACTGGCCGGCATTGCCCTGGCGGTAGGCGAGGTCGGCGGCGCTCAAGCGCAGCAGGGCGGCTTGTTCCGGGTTTTTACTTTGGGTGGCCTGTTCGAGCAATTGCTCGATACTGGCATCCGGGGTCCGTGGAAGTTCGCCAAGGCTGGACGAGGGCGAGCTGGCGCAAGCCGCCAGGAGGGCGGCGAGGCAGAGGGCGGAGAGCAGCCGCAGGCAAGCGATCATGTAAGTGTTCCTGATACGAGATCAAATTAGCGTCGAATTGTACCCAAGCACTGGCCGGGGCGCGATGTTAGTGGCGTGAATCGGTCGATTTAGGTATTTCAAAGCGTGCATTGCAGCACAGCAGATGCTCCTCGCTCGGAGCCACGCCCCGTGGCGAGGGAGCTTGCTCCTGTTCCCCCAGGGCTAATGTGAGCGGCTGAAAATGGCGGTACACGCTACAATGCCCACTTTTATGACCATGAGGTGCGCGTTTTGACTGCTCCAGGTGCTTTGAATTCCGCTGCCGGCTCGCTTTACGTGGTGGCGACGCCCATCGGCAACCTGGACGATATCAGTGCCCGCGCGCTGAAGATCCTCGGCGAAGTCGCCCTTATCGCAGCCGAAGACACGCGCCACTCCCAGCGTTTGCTGCAACATTTCGGGATTTCCACGCCATTGGCGGCTTGCCATGAGCATAACGAGCGGGACGAAGGCAGTCGTTTCATCACTCGTCTGCTGGCTGGCGACAACGTCGCGCTGATTTCCGATGCCGGTACGCCGCTGATTTCCGATCCGGGTTACCACTTGGTGCGCCAGGCCCGTGCTGCCGGCGTCAATGTAGTGCCGGTGCCGGGTGCCTGCGCATTGATCGCGGCGTTGTCGGCGGCCGGCTTGCCGTCGGACCGGTTTATCTTCGAAGGTTTCTTGCCGGCCAAGGCCGTGGGGCGGCGAGGGCGCCTGGAAGCTATAAAGGAAGAACCTCGAACGCTGATCTTTTATGAGGCGCCGCACCGCATCCTCGAGTGTCTCCAGGACATGGAGCTGGTGTTCGGCTCCGAGCGCCAGGCATTGCTGGCCCGGGAACTGACGAAAACCTTCGAGACCTTGAAGGGACTGCCTCTGGCGCAGTTGCGTGCGTTTGTCGAAAGTGACAGCAATCAACAGCGTGGCGAGTGTGTGGTGCTGGTTGCGGGCTGGACACCGCCCCAGGACGAAGACGCGGTCAGCGGCGAAGCGATGCGCGTCCTCGATTTGCTGCTGGAAGAAATGCCCCTCAAACGGGCCGCGGCCCTCGCCGCGCAGATCACCGGCGAGCGCAAGAATGTGCTGTATCAGGCTGCGCTGGATAAACAGAAGGCCCAATGAAACCGATGCGCCAGGCTGGCCAGGGGCTTTTAGCGCTTGTTCTTCGGGCGCGCTACCGTTAACCTTCGCGGCGGAGAGTCGATCGGACAGTCGCTGCCCTCTATGAAAATTAGGGGGGGGAGGAAAGTCCGGGCTCCATAGGGCGAAGTGCCAGGTAATGCCTGGGAGGCGCGAGCCTACGGAAAGTGCCACAGAAAATAACCGCCTAAGCGCTTCGGCGCCGGTAAGGGTGAAAAGGTGCGGTAAGAGCGCACCGCACGGCTGGCAACAGTTCGTGGCTAGGTAAACCCCACTTGGAGCAAGACCAAATAGGGTCCCAAGGCGTGGCCCGCGCTGGGACCGGGTAGGTTGCTAAAGATGTCCAGTGATGGCCATCGTAGACGAATGACTGTTCAAGACAGAACCCGGCTTACAGATCGACTCTCCACCTTTTCCCTCCCTGCCGGAATCAATGGCAGATGCAGTTCCTAAGATCAAAAAAATCTTACTCTTAATAAATCACTTTAACTTCCGCACGCAGTCCCCTGTGTGTTCTCGAGTTAGGGCGAATTTTCCTACGTCAGATTCTTGTTACCCCTCCTGAAACGCTCCTAAATCTCCGATCTATAAGGCTTTTCCTTCATTCCGTGCCTTGACGGTGCGGTGGGCGCATTCCTATAGTGTGCGCAAGTGGCGGAAAGTGGCATGAAGTGGGTTTTTTTGAAGGTAAAACGCCAAAAAGTGGAGAAACGCTGACGTGTTTCGCGGAGCTAACGCTATCAGTCTCGATGCAAAAGGCCGTCTCGCCATGCCGAGCCGGTATCGTGACGAGCTCGTTTCGCGAAGTTCAGGGCAGTTAATCGTCACGATCGACGCCGTTGATCCATGTTTATGCGTTTACCCTCTTGATGAGTGGGAGATCATCGAAACCAAACTGCGCGCACTGCCTTCGCTGCGGGAAGAGAACCGTCGCCTGCAACGCTTGCTGATCGGTAATGCCGTTGACCTCGAACTCGACGGCAGCGGTCGTTTCCTGGTGCCGCCGCGTCTGCGCGAGTACGCCAGGCTGGACAAGCGCGCGATGCTGGTGGGTCAACTGAACAAGTTCCAGCTGTGGGACGAAGATGCCTGGAATGCGGTTTCTGCCGCTGACCTCGCTGCTATTCAACAACCGGGCGCCATGCCTGATGAACTGCGTGATTTGATCCTGTGACTACTGATAGCGGCTTTAACCACATCACCGTACTGCTTGACGAAGCCGTCGAGGCTCTCGCCGTACGTCCTGATGGCTGCTATCTGGACGGCACGTTCGGGCGTGGCGGGCATAGCCGGCTGATTCTCAGCCAGCTCGGTCCGGACGGTCGGCTGTTGGGGTTCGACAAGGATCCTCAAGCGATTGCCACCGGGCAAGCGCTAGCGGCCGAAGACGGCCGCTTTGTCGTTGTGCAGCGCAGCTTTGCGGAGCTGGGTTCGGAAGTCGCCCAGCGCGGCCTGGCAGGCAAGGTCAGCGGCGTATTGCTTGACTTGGGCGTGTCTTCGCCGCAGCTGGACGACCCGGAACGCGGCTTCAGTTTTCTCAACGACGGTCCGCTGGACATGCGCATGGACCCGTCCCGTGGCATTAGCGCGGCTGAGTTCGTCAACACCGCGCCCGTCGAAGAAATCGCCCGCGTATTCAAGGAATACGGCGAGGAGCGTTTTTCCGGGCGCATGGCGCGCGCCGTGGTCGAGCGTCGCGACATCAAGCCGTTCGAGCGTACCGGTGACCTGGCCGAAGTGCTGAAGGTTGCCAACCCTGCCTGGGAAAAAGGCAAGAACCCGGCGACCCGGGCTTTCCAAGGGTTGCGTATCCACGTCAACAACGAATTGGGCGATCTGGAGGCCGGTCTCGAAGCCGCTCTTGAGGCGCTGGAAATCGGTGGGCGCCTGGTGGTGATCAGCTTCCATTCCCTGGAAGACCGTATCGTCAAGCTGTTCATGCGCAAGCTCACCAAAGGCGAAGCCGATAACCTGCCGCGCAATCTGCCGGTGCGTTTCGAGGCCTTCGTGCCGAAAATCAAGATTCATGGCAAAGCGCAGTTCGCCTCCGAGGCCGAGCTCAAGGCCAACCCTCGCGCCCGTAGCGCGGTCATGCGTGTCGCGGAGAAGTTGCGGTGAGCAAGCTTTTCGCCAAGCCCCTGCCAGGCGGCAGCTTTTTCATGCTGCTGCTGTTTGTTGGCGTGCTCGTGTCGGCCATTGCCGTGTCTTACAGCGCGCACTGGAACCGGCAGCTGCTCAATACTCTTTACAACGAGCTCAGCGTGCGCGACAAGGCGCAGGCCGAGTGGGGTCGGTTGATCCTGGAGCAAAGTACCTGGACCGCCCACAGCCGTATCGAAGTCCTGGCGACTGAACAACTGAAGATGCGCATCCCCGGTGCGGCTGAAGTGCAGATGGTGGCGCCATGATGAGGCTCGAAGGGGCGCTGTTCCCGTGGCGGTTCCGCCTGGTCCTGGGTTTGCTCGGGATCATGGTCGCGGCCATTTCGTGGCGCATCATCGATTTGCAGGTGGTCGACCGTGACTTCCTCAAGGGGCAGGGCGACGCTCGCAGCGTGCGTCATATCCCGATTCCGGCTCACCGTGGCCTGATCACCGACCGCAATGGCGAGCCCCTGGCTGTCAGCACTCCGGTGACCACCTTGTGGGCGAACGCCAAGGAAATGCAGCAGGCCAAGGAGAAGTGGCCGGCGCTGGCTGCCGCCCTCGGCCAGGATCCCAAGGCGCTGACCGAACGCCTCGAAGCCCAGGCCAACAAGGAATTCATCTATCTGGTACGCGGGCTGACGCCCGAGCAAGGCCAGAGCGTGCTCGACCTGAAAGTGCCGGGCGTCTACGGCATTGAAGAGTTTCGGCGTTTTTATCCGGCCGGTGAGGTCACCGCCCACATGGTCGGGTTTACCGACATCGATGACCGCGGACGGGAAGGGGTCGAACTGGCCTACGACGAATGGCTCGCCGGTGTCGCCGGCAAGCGCCAGGTCATCAAGGATCGGCGCGGCAGGCTGATCAAGGATGTCCAGGTCACCAAAAACGCCAAGGCCGGCAAGCCCTTGGCGTTGTCCATTGACCTGCGCCTGCAATATCTGGCCAACCGCGAGCTGCGCAACGCCATCGTCGAGAACGGTGCCAAGGCCGGCAGCCTGGTGATCATGGACGTGAAGACCGGCGAGATCCTCGCCATGGTCAACCAGCCGACCTACAACCCGAACAACCGTCGCAACCTGCAGCCGGCGATGATGCGCAACCGCGCAATGATTGACGTGTTCGAACCCGGTTCGACGATGAAGGCCGTGTCCATGGCTGCCGCCCTGGAAACCGGGCGCTGGAAACCGAGCGACACCGTCGAGGTCTATCCGGGCACGTTGCAGATCGGCAAGTACACCATTCGTGACGTATCCAAGACCGAAGGCCCGGTGCTCGACCTGACCGGCATCCTGATCAATTCCAGTAACGTCGGCATGAGCAAGATCGCCTTCGATATCGGTGGTGAGTCGATTTATCGCCTGGCCCAGAAGATCGGCCTCGGCCAGGACACCGGCCTGGGCTTTCCGGGCGAGCGCGTTGGCAACCTGCCCAACTATCGCGAATGGCGCAAGGCGGAAACAGCCACCCTGTCCTACGGCTACGGTGTTTCCGTGACGGCGATCCAGCTCGTCCACGCGTTTTCCGCGCTGGCCAACAACGGCCGGATCGCCCCGCTGACGCTGATCAAGACCGACAAGGCGCCGCAAACCACCCAGGTAATTCCCGAGGACGTCGCCAAGACCATGCAGGGCATGCTGCAACAGGTGATCGAGGCGCCGCGCGGTGTCTACCGCGCCCAGGTGCCGGCCTATCACGTCGCCGGCAAATCGGGTACGGCGCGCAAGACTTCCGTGGGCACCAAGGGTTATGCCGAGAATTCCTATCGTTCGCTGTTCGCCGGCTTCGGGCCGATGAGTGATCCGCGCTACGCCATCGTGGTGGTCATCGACGAACCGAGCAAGGCCGGTTATTTCGGCGGCCTGGTATCGGCGCCGGTGTTCAGCAAAGTGATGTCCGGTACCCTGCGCCTGATGAACATCACCCCGGATAACCTGCCGCCGACCCAGCAGGCGAGTACCGCCCCGGTCGTTCCCTTGAAAGCCGACGGAGGGCGTGGCTGATGTCCCTGAGCCTGAACAAGATTTTTGCCCACGCCGGGCATGACCTGCTGATTCGCGAGTTGGCCCTCGACAGCCGCGACGTGCGCGCCGGAGACCTGTTCCTGGCGGTGCCGGGTGCCCGTTTCGATGGCCGTGACCACATCGCCGACGCCTTGAAGCGCGGCGCGGCGGCGGTGGCTTATGAAGTGAACGGCGCAACCGTGCTGCCGATCACCGATGTTCCGCTGATCCCGGTCAAGGGCCTGGCGGCGCAGCTGTCGGACATCGCCGGGCGTTTTTATGGCGAACCGAGCCGTCACCTGAACCTGATCGGCGTGACCGGCACGAACGGCAAGACCAGCGTCACCCAGTTGGTGGCGCAGGCGCTGGATCTGCTCGGCCAGCATTGCGGCATCGTCGGCACGCTGGGCAACGGTTTCCATGGCGCGCTGCAAAGCGGCCTGCACACCACACCGAACCCGATTGCCGTGCAGGCGACCCTGGCCGATCTGAAGAAGGCCGGCGCCAAGGCCGTGGCGATGGAAGTCTCTTCCCACGGCCTCGATCAAGGTCGCGTCACCGCGCTCGCGTTTGACGTCGCGGTGCTGACCAACCTGTCTCGGGATCACCTGGACTACCACGGCTCCATGCAGGCCTACGGCGAAGCCAAGGCCAGGCTGTTCGCCTGGAACGACCTGAAGTGCCGGGTCATCAACATTGATGACGAGTTCGGCCGCCAACTGGCCGCCGAGCAACGCGAGTCCCGGTTGATCACCTACAGCCAGGAAGACCCCAGCGCCTACCTTTATATCCGTCAGGCGCAGTTCGATGACGAAGGCGTGCGCGCCACGCTGGTCACGCCCCAGGGCGAACACCACTTGCGCAGCACCTTGCTGGGTCGCTTCAACCTGAGCAACGTGTTGGCCGCCATTGGCGCCTTGCTCGGGCTGGACTATGCCCTGGACGAAATCCTCAAGGTGTTGCCGAAACTCGAAGGTCCGGCCGGACGCATGCAGCGCCTGGGTGGCGGTACCCAGCCGCTGGTGGTGGTCGACTATGCGCACACCCCCGATGCATTGGAAAAAGTCCTCACGGCCCTGCGTCCGCACGCCAAGGGCAAGTTGCTCTGTCTGTTCGGCTGCGGCGGTGATCGTGATCGCGGCAAGCGCCCATTGATGGCCGAGGTCGTGGAACGATTGGCCGATGGCGTGCTGGTCACCGATGACAATCCGCGCAGTGAAGATCCGGCGCGCATTTTCGACGACATCCGCGCCGGATTCTCGGAGGTGGACAACGTCACCTTCGTGGCCGGGCGTGGCCAGGCCATTGCCCAATTGATCGCCAGCGCTTCGGCGGACGATGTCATCGTCCTGGCCGGCAAGGGACACGAGGACTACCAGGAAATAAACGGCGTGCGCCAGGCTTTTTCCGATCTGGTGGAAGCCGATCACGCCCTGACCGCATGGGAGGTGGCCCATGCTTAAGGCCTTGAAGCTCAGCGAGCTGACCAACGCTTTGAATGCGCGCCTGATCGCTGCGGACGCCTCGTTCGACGGCGTCAGCATCGACAGCCGGGCGATCGCGCCGGGGCAGTTGTTCATCGCCCTGGCCGGACCGCGCTTCGACGGTCACGATTACCTCAACGAGGTGGCGGCCAAAGGCGCGGTCGCAGCACTGGTCGAGCGGGAAGTGAGCAACAGCACGCTGCCGCAGTTGCTGGTCAGCGGCACTCGCCAGGCCCTGGGTCAGCTCGGTGCGCTGAATCGCGGGGCGTTTGCCAATCCGGTCGCAGCCATCACCGGCTCCAGCGGCAAGACCACGGTCAAGGAAATGCTCGCGAGCATCCTGCGCACGCGCGGTCCGGTCCTGGCGACCCGTGGCAACCTGAACAATGACCTCGGCGTGCCTTTGACCCTGCTGGAACTGGCGCCGGAGCACAGCGCCGCGGTCATCGAGCTCGGCGCTTCGCGGCTCGGCGAGATTGCCTACACGGTCGGCATGACCAAGCCTCACGTGGCGGTGCTCAACAACGCCGGGACCGCCCATGTCGGTGAGTTCGGCGGCCCGGAGAAGATTGTCGAGGCCAAGGGCGAGATCATTGAAGGGCTGGCTGACGATGGCGTCGCCGTGCTTAATCTCGACGACAAAGCCTTCGAAATCTGGAAGGACCGGGCCGGGGAACGCAAGGTGCTGACCTTCGCCCTGAGCAACCTGGCGGCGAATTTCTACGCCAGCGACCTGGATCGCGACGCCCGTGGTTGCCCGGCTTTCAACCTGCACAGCCCTGATGGCGCGGAGCGCGTGCAATTGAACCTGCTTGGCACGCATAACGTTGCCAATGCCCTGGCCGCCGCGGCCGCCGCTCATGCGCTGGGTGTGTCGTTGCCGGGCATTGTCGCCGGGTTGAACGCCGTACAGCCGGTGAAGGGACGCAGCGTCGCGCAGTTGGCGAGCAACGGCATGCGGGTCATCGACGACACCTACAACGCCAACCCGACGTCCATGTGCGCCGCTGTGGATATCCTTGCCGGTTTCCCAGGTCGCACCGTGCTGGTGCTCGGGGATATCGGTGAACTGGGCGAGTGGGCGCAGCAAGGCCATCACGATGTCGGTGCCTACGCGCGCGGCAAGGTCGATGCACTGTACGCCGTCGGCCCGATGATGGCCCACGCCGTGGCGGCGTTTGGCGAGCACGCACAGCATTTCACCACGCAGGCCGAGCTGATCCAGGCCCTGGGCGCCGAGCAAGACCCGAACACCACCCTATTGATCAAGGGCTCACGCAGTGCGGCGATGGAAAACATCGTTGCGGCTTTGTGCGGCACCCGTATGGAGAAACATTAATGCTGCTGCTGCTAGCGGAGTACCTGCAACAGTTCCACAAAGGCTTCGCGGTCTTCCAGTACCTGACCCTGCGCGGGATTCTGGGCGTGCTGACCGCGCTGTCGTTGTCGCTGTTCCTGGGCCCGTGGATGATCCGCACCCTGCAGAACCTGCAGATCGGCCAGTCGGTTCGTAACGACGGCCCGCAGTCGCATCTGTCCAAATCCGGCACCCCGACGATGGGCGGCGCGCTGATCCTGTCGTCCATTGGTATCAGCACCCTGCTTTGGGCCGACCTGGCGAACCGCTACGTCTGGGTCGTGCTGCTGGTGACGCTGTTTTTCGGCGCCATTGGCTGGGTCGATGACTACCGCAAGGTCATCGAGAAGAACTCCCGCGGACTGCCAAGCCGCTGGAAATATTTCTGGCAGTCGGTGTTCGGCCTCGGCGCGGCGATCTTCCTTTACATGACCGCCGCCTCGCCGGTGGAAACCACCCTGATCCTGCCGATGCTCAAGGACTACAGCATCCCGCTGGGCGCAGGTTTCATCGTGCTGACCTACCTGGTAATCGTCGGTTCGAGCAATGCGGTCAACCTCACCGACGGCCTCGATGGCCTGGCGATCATGCCGACGGTGATGGTCGGTGGTGCGCTGGGGATCTTCTGCTACCTGTCGGGTAACGTGAAGTTCGCTGAATACCTGCTGATTCCTTATGTACCGGGGGCGGGCGAATTGATTGTGTTCTGCGGCGCGCTGATCGGTGCCGGCCTGGGCTTCCTCTGGTTCAACACCTACCCGGCGCAGGTCTTCATGGGCGACGTCGGCGCGCTGGCGCTGGGCGCGGCCCTGGGCACCATCGCCGTGATCGTTCGCCAGGAAATCGTCCTGTTCATCATGGGCGGCGTGTTCGTGATGGAGACCCTGTCAGTCGTCATTCAGGTTGCTTCCTTTAAATTGACCGGCCGCCGGGTATTTCGCATGGCGCCGATCCACCACCACTTTGAACTCAAGGGCTGGCCCGAGCCGCGCGTGATCGTCCGTTTCTGGATCATCACCGTGATTCTCGTGTTGGTCGGCCTTGCCACCCTGAAGCTGAGGTAGAACGAGTGTCCCTGATCGCTTCTGACCACTTCCGCATCGTTGTCGGCCTCGGCAAGAGCGGCATGTCCCTGGTTCGCTTCCTGGCGAACCGGGGCGTGTCGTTTGCCGTCGCCGATACGCGGGAAAATCCCCCTGAGCTGGCCACGCTGCGTCGTGACTATCCGCAGGTGGATGTGCGTTGTGGCGAGCTGGACGTTGAATTCCTGTGCCGCGCCGACGAGCTCTACGTGAGCCCCGGCCTGGCCCTGGCGACCCCGGCCTTGCAGGCTGCCGCCGCCCGTGGCGTGAAATTGTCCGGCGATATCGAGCTGTTCGCGCGCAACGCCAAGGCGCCGATTATTGCCATCAGCGGTTCCAATGCGAAAAGCACCGTCACCACGCTGGTCGGTGAAATGGCTGCGGCGGCCGGCAAGCGCGTCGCCGTGGGCGGCAACCTCGGCACCCCGGCGCTGGATCTGCTCAGCGACGAGGTCGAGCTGTACGTCATGGAACTGTCGAGCTTCCAGCTCGAGACCACCGATCACCTTGGCGCTGAAGTGGCCACCGTGCTGAACATCAGCGAAGACCATATGGACCGCTACAGCGGCCTGCCGGCCTATCACCTGGCCAAGCACCGGATTTTCCGTGGCGCCCGGCAAGTGGTGTTCAACCGCCAGGACGCCTTGACCCGTCCACTGATGAGCGAAGGGCTGCCGTGCTGGACTTTCGGCCTCGGCGCTCCGGATTTCAAAGGCTTCGGTTTGCGCGAAGAGAATGGCGAGAAGTACCTGGCCTTCGAATTCCAGAACCTGATGCCGGTGCGCGAACTGAAGGTTCGCGGCGCCCATAACCAGGCCAATGCCTTGGCCGCGCTGGCCCTCGGGCATGCCGTCGGGCTGCCGTTCGACGCCATGCTCTCGGCCCTGCGTAGCTTTGCCGGGCTCGAACACCGCTGCCAGTGGGTGCGCGACCTCGATGGCGTGGCCTGGTACAACGATTCCAAGGCCACCAACGTTGGCGCCGCCCTGGCTGCCATCGAAGGCCTCGGCGCGGACATCCAGGGCAAGCTCGTGCTGATCGCCGGTGGCGACGGCAAGGGTGCCGATTTTAAAGACCTGCGCGATCCGGTGGCGGCCAACTGTCGTGCCGTGGTGCTGATGGGCCGCGATCGCGAACTGATCGCCCAGGCCCTCGGCGATGCCGTGCCACAGGTTCGCGTCGCCTCGCTGGACGAGGCGGTGCAGCAATGCCGTGCCCTCGCGCAACCGGGCGATGCCGTGCTGTTGTCGCCGGCCTGCGCCAGTTTCGACATGTTCAAGAACTACGAAGAGCGCGGGCAACTGTTCGCCCGGGCTGCGGAGGACTTGGCATGAGCCTGATGAACATCATCAAGCCGTACCCGTCGCCGCTGATTACCGGTCGCGGTATCGACCTGGACTTCCCGATGCTCGCCGGCTGCCTGACGCTGCTCGGCCTGGGCCTGGTGATGATCACCTCCGCCTCGTCGGAAGTGGCCGCGGTGCAATCGGGCAACACCCTCTACCACATGATCCGCCACCTGATTTACCTGGTGATCGGCCTGGGCGCGTGCATTGTCACCATGATGGTGCCGATCGCCACCTGGCAACGCCTGGGCTGGCTGATGCTGCTCGGTGCCTTCGGCCTGTTGGTGATGGTGCTGGTGCCGGGTATCGGCCGCGAGGTCAATGGCTCCATGCGTTGGATCGGCTTCAGTTTCTTCAACGTCCAGCCCTCGGAAATCGCCAAGGTCTTTGTGGTGATCTACCTTGCCGGGTATCTGGTGCGTCGCCAGAAAGAAGTGCGCGAGAGCTGGATGGGCTTCTTCAAGCCGTTCATCGTGCTGCTGCCGATGGCCGGCCTGCTGCTGATGGAGCCGGACTTCGGCGCGACGGTGGTGATGATGGGCGCGGCGGCGGCAATGCTGTTCCTCGGCGGTGTCGGGCTGTTCCGCTTCACCCTCATGGTAGCGCTGGCGTTCGCGGCAGTGACCGTCCTGGTGCAGGCCCAGCCGTACCGGATGGCGCGCCTGATCACCTTTACCGACCCGTGGGCCGACCAGTTCGGTTCCGGCTACCAGCTGACGCAGGCGCTGATTGCCTTCGGTCGCGGCGAGTGGCTGGGCGTGGGCTTGGGCAACAGTGTGCAAAAGCAGTTCTACCTGCCGGAAGCCCACACCGACTTCGTGTTCTCGGTTCTCGCCGAGGAGCTGGGGGTAGTGGGTTCCCTGTGCACCGTCGCGCTGTTCGTCTTCGTTTGTGTGCGCGGCATGTACATCGGCTTGTGGGCCGAGAAGGCCAAGCAGTTCTTCGCCGCCTACGTGGCGTACGGCCTGTCGTTCCTGTGGATCGGCCAGTTCCTGATCAACATCGGGGTGAACGTCGGTCTGCTGCCGACCAAGGGCCTGACATTGCCGTTCCTCAGTTATGGCGGCAGCTCCCTGGTGATCTGCTGTGCCTGCCTCGGCTTGTTGCTGCGCATCGAGTGGGAAAGTCGAACCCACCTGGGCAGCGAAGAAATGGAGTTCCAGGAAAGCGACTTCGCCGAGGAGCCGACTCATGGGCGCTAACGTGCTGATCATGGCGGGCGGAACCGGCGGGCATGTATTCCCGGCGCTGGCCTGTGCCCGGGAGTTCCAGGCGCGCGGCTACATCGTGCACTGGCTCGGCACGCCGCGTGGCATCGAGAATGAGCTGGTACCCGCCGCCGGCCTCGAGCTGCATCGGATCAACGCCAGTGGTCTGCGGGGCAAAGGCAAGCTGTCGCTGCTCAAGGCACCGCTGATGCTGCTCAAGTCGATCTGGCAGGCGCGGGCGATCATCCGTCGGCTGCGGCCGGTGTGTGTCGTCGGCTTCGGCGGTTATGTGACCGGTCCTGGCGGCGTCGCGGCAAAACTGGCCGGTGTGCCGGTGATCGTTCACGAGCAGAACGCGGTCGCCGGTACCGCCAATCGGTTACTGGTGCCGTTGGCCGCCCGAGTGTGTGAAGCCTTCCCCGACACCTTTACCCTGTCGGGCAGCCGTCGCACCACTGGTAACCCGGTGCGCACCGAGCTGTTCCTCGATACACCGCGCCCGGCCCTGGCCGGACGCAAGGCGCGTTTGCTGATCCTGGGTGGAAGCCTGGGCGCGGAACCGTTGAACAAACTGCTGCCCGAAGCCTTATCCCAGGTCGCCCCCGAACTGCGCCCTGAAGTGTTTCACCAGGCTGGCAAAAACCACGATGAAGTGACCGCCGAGCGCTATCGCGCCGTTGGCGTCGAGGCGCAAGTGCAGCCTTTCATCAAAGACATGGCCCAAGCCTATGGCTGGGCCGACCTGGTGGTCTGCCGCGCAGGCGCGCTGACCGTCAGTGAACTGGCTGCCGCCGGTCTGCCCTCGATGCTGGTGCCTTTGCCCCACGCCATCGACGATCACCAGACCCGCAACGCCGATTATTTGGCCCGCGAAGGCGCTGCCTTCCTGATGCCACAAAGAACGACTGGCGCCGCGGATCTAGCCGCGCGCCTGACAGAGGTCTTGATGCAGCCGCAAACACTCGAAGACATGGCCCGCGCCGCGCGCCGCCTGGCCAAACCCGATGCCACCGCCCAAGTGGTCGATACCTGCCTGGAGGTGGCCCATGGTTGAGAATCGCAAAGCCATGCCGCAGCCGGAAATGCGCCGCATCCGCCGCATCCACTTCGTCGGGATCGGCGGCGTGGGCATGTGCGGGATCGCCGAGGTGTTGCTGAACCTGGGTTACCAGGTCTCGGGTTCCGACCTGAAGGCTTCGCCGGTCACCGAACGCCTGGAATCCTTCGGTGCACAGATTTTCATCGGCCACCGTGCCGAGAACGCCGCCAACGCCGATGTGCTGGTGGTTTCCAGCGCCGTGAACACTTCCAACCCGGAAGTCGCCACCGCCCTGGAACGTCGCATTCCCGTGGTGCCCCGCGCAGAGATGCTCGCCGAGCTGATGCGCTATCGCCACGGCATCGCCGTCGCCGGTACTCACGGCAAGACCACCACCACCAGCCTGATCGCCTCGGTGTTCGCTGCCGGTGGCCTGGACCCGACGTTCGTGATCGGAGGGCGCCTGAATGCCGCGGGCACCAACGCCCAACTGGGCACCAGCCGCTACCTGATCGCCGAAGCCGACGAGAGCGATGCAAGTTTCCTGCACCTGCAACCGCTGGTGGCCGTGGTAACCAACATCGACGCCGACCACATGGCGACCTACGACGGTGACTTCAACAAACTGAAGAAAACCTTCGTCGAGTTCCTCCACAACCTGCCGTTCTACGGTCTGGCGGTGGTGTGCCTGGACGATCCGGTGGTGCGCGAAATCCTGCCGCTGATCAAGCGTCCGACCGTGACCTACGGCTTTGGCGAAGACGCCGACGTGCGCGCGATCAACGTGCGCCAGCAGGGCATGCAGACGTTCTTCACCGTGCTGCGTCCTGATCGCGAGCCGTTGGACGTGTCGGTGAACATGCCGGGCAACCACAACGTGCTCAACTCGCTGGCGACCATCTGCATCGCCACCGACGAAGGCGTCAGCGATGAAGCCATCGTCCAGGGCCTGTCCGGATTCCAGGGCGTGGGTCGACGCTTCCAGGTCTATGGCGAGCTGCCGGTGGACGGCGGCAACGTGATGCTGGTGGACGACTACGGCCACCACCCGACCGAAGTCGCGGCGGTGATCAAGGCCGTGCGCGGTGGCTGGCCGGAGCGCCGGCTGGTGATGGTCTACCAGCCGCACCGCTACAGCCGCACTCGCGACCTGTACGACGATTTTGTCCAGGTGCTGGCCGACGCCAACGTGCTGCTGTTGATGGAAGTCTACCCGGCCGGCGAAGAGCCGATCCCGGGCGCCGACAGCCGTCAGCTGTGCCACAGCATCCGCCAGCGCGGCCAGTTGGACCCGATCTACATCGACCGCGGCGTGGACCTCGCGCCGCTGGTCAAGCCGTTGCTGCGCGCCGGCGACATCCTGCTCTGCCAGGGTGCCGGTGACATTGGTGGCCTGGCCCCGAAACTGTTGAAAAGTCCGTTATTCGCCGGAGCCACCGTGGCCTCCAGCGAGGGGAAACTGAAATGACTGCTGCCTACGCCAACCTGGTCTCGACCCTTGATCCGAAAGCCTTCGGCCGCGTGGCCGTGCTGTTCGGTGGCAAGAGCGCCGAGCGCGAGGTCTCTCTCAAGTCCGGCAATGCCGTGCTGCAAGCCCTGCAAAGCGCCGGCGTCGACGCATTCGGCATCGACGTGGGCGACAACTTCCTGCAGCGCCTGCTGAGCGAAAAGATCGACCGCGCCTTTATTATCCTTCATGGCCGCGGCGGCGAAGACGGCAGCATGCAGGGCCTGCTCGAATGCCTGGGCATTCCTTACACCGGCAGCGGCATCCTCGCGTCCGCCCTGGCGATGGACAAGTTGCGTACCAAGCAGGTCTGGCACAGCCTCGGCATCCCGACGCCGCGTCACGCCGTGCTGGCGTCCGAGGCCGATTGTATTTCGGCAGCGACGGAACTGGGCTTCCCTTTGATCGTCAAACCGGCCCATGAAGGTTCAAGTATCGGCATGGCGAAAGTGAATTCGCTGCCTGAGTTGACCGCAGCCTGGAAGGACGCCAGTTCCTACGATTCGCAAGTGTTGGTCGAGCAATGGATCACCGGTCCCGAGTTCACCATCGCCACCCTGCGTGACCAGGTGTTGCCCCCGATTGCGCTGGGCACGCCCCACACGTTCTACGACTACGACGCCAAGTACATCGCCAATGACACCCAGTACCGCATTCCCTGCGGGCTGGACGCTGCCAAGGAAAAACAATTGATGGACCTCACGGCCAAGGCCTGTGAGGCGCTGGGTATCGCCGGTTGGGCGCGGGCGGACGTGATGCAGGACGCCGAGGGGCAGTTCTGGTTCCTGGAAGTCAACACCGCGCCCGGCATGACCGATCACAGCCTGGTCCCGATGGCGGCTCGTGCTGCCGGCCTGGATTTCCAGCAACTGGTGCTGTCGATCCTGGCCGCCAGTGTCGGCAATCAAGAGTCCAGAGGTTAAGCCATGCAAGGCGCATCGCTTCGTCATCAGCCATCCGCACCCGGTCGCAAGCCGGTGCCGCGGGGTGCCAGCCGAATGGTGGCCAAAGAGCCGATGTCGGCGCGCTTGCCGAAAGCCAATTTCGGCTTTCTCAAGAGCCTGTTCTGGCCGGTGATGCTGGTGGTATTGGGGTTCGGCACGTATGAAGGCGCGCAGCGGCTGCTGCCTTATGCCGATCGGCCGATCGCCCGGATCAACGTCCAGGGTGACCTGAGCTACATCAGCCAGCAGGCGGTGCAGCAGCGGATCGCTCCGTTCGTCGCGTCGAGCTTCTTCACCATCGACCTGGCGGGCATGCGCACCGAGCTGGAGCAGATGCCCTGGATCGCCCACGCCGAAGTGCGGCGGGTATGGCCGGATCAGGTGTCGATTCGTCTGGAAGAGCAGCTGCCGGTGGCCCGTTGGGGCGACGAGTCGCTGTTGAACAACCAGGGCCAGGCGTTTACGCCACGGGAGCTGGCCAATTATGAACATTTGCCACAACTGTTCGGTCCACAGCGGGCTCAGCAGCAAGTGATGCAGCAATACCAGGTGTTGAGTCAGATGTTGCGGCCAATGGGCTTCTCTATCGCGCGCCTGGAATTGCGTGAGCGCGGCAGCTGGTTCCTGACCACTGGCGCGGGCAGCTCGGGGCCGGGCATCGAGCTGTTGCTTGGGCGCGGCAACCTGGTGGAAAAGATGCGCCGCTTCATTGCCATCTATGACAAGACGCTCAAAGAACAGATTACGAACATTGCGCGCATCGATCTGCGCTACGCCAACGGCCTTGCTGTTGGCTGGCGGGAACCTGTAGCGCCGACGACGGCCGAACCCGCCGTCGCGAAGAATTAAGAAGAGGCAGGACCCATGGCAAACGTGCAAAGCGGAAAAATGATCGTCGGTCTGGATATCGGCACTTCCAAGGTGGTAGCGCTGGTAGGCGAGGTCGCGGACGACGGCACGCTGGTCATCGTCGGGATCGGTACACACCCGTCCCGTGGCTTGAAGAAAGGCGTGGTGGTGAACATCGAGTCCACCGTGCAATCGATCCAGCGCGCCATCGAAGAAGCGCAGCTGATGGCCGGTTGCCGGATCCACTCGGCGTTCGTCGGCGTCGCGGGCAATCACATCCGCAGCCTGAACTCCCACGGCATCGTGGCGATTCGGGACCGCGAAGTCAGCTCCGCCGACCTTGAGCGCGTACTTGATGCGGCCCAGGCCGTGGCGATTCCGGCCGACCAGCGTGTGCTGCACACCCTGCCGCAGGATTACGTGATCGATAACCAGGAAGGCGTACGCGAGCCCCTGGGTATGTCCGGCGTACGCCTGGAAGCCAAGGTCCACGTGGTCACCTGCGCCGTGAACGCCGCGCAGAACATCGAGAAGTGCGTGCGTCGCTGCGGCCTGGAAATCGACGACATCATCCTCGAGCAACTGGCGTCGGCCTACTCGGTGCTGACCGACGACGAGAAAGAGCTCGGTGTGTGCCTGGTCGACATCGGCGGCGGCACCACTGACATCGCGATCTTCACCGAAGGCGCCATCCGCCATACGGCGGTGATCCCGATTGCCGGCGACCAGGTGACCAACGACATCGCCATGGCGCTGCGCACCCCGACCCAGTACGCCGAGGAAATCAAGATCCGTTACGCCTGCGCCCTGGCCAAGCTGGCCGGTGCCGGTGAAACCATCAAGGTGCCAAGTGTCGGCGACCGGCCGCCGCGCGAATTGTCGCGCCAGGCCCTGGCCGAAGTGGTCGAGCCGCGCTACGACGAACTGTTCACGCTGATCCAGGCCGAACTGCGCCGCAGCGGCCACGAAGACCTGATCCCGGCCGGCATCGTGCTGACCGGCGGTACGTCGAAGATGGAAGGCGCGGTCGAGCTGGCCGAAGAGATTTTCCACATGCCGGTTCGCCTGGGCGTGCCCCATGGCGTCAAGGGCCTGGATGACGTGGTGCGCAACCCGATCTATTCCACCGGCGTGGGCCTGTTGATGTACGGCCTGCAAAAGCAGTCCGACGGGATCTCGTTCTCGGGCATCGGCAGCCGTGACAGCTACAGCAGCGAAGAGCCCAAGGCACCGCTGTTCGAGCGGCTCCAGGCTTGGGTGAAGGGTAATTTTTAGCGACAAGTTTCAAGCTTCGAGCGGCAAGCTTGCAGCCTGAGGCTTGCAGCTTGTAGCTGAAGATGCAGTAGGCGAAAAAACTAGAGAATGAAAGGAGAGGGAAAATGTTCGAACTCGTAGACAACATCCCCGCCAGCCCGGTTATCAAGGTAATCGGTGTCGGCGGTGGCGGCGGCAACGCTGTCAACCACATGGTCAAGAGCAACATCGAAGGCGTTGAGTTCATCTGCGCCAACACCGATGCTCAGGCGCTGAAAAACATCGGCGCGCGGACCATCCTCCAACTCGGCACCGGCGTGACCAAGGGCCTGGGTGCCGGCGCGAATCCCGAGGTTGGCCGTCAGGCTGCCCTGGAAGATCGCGAGCGCATCGCTGAAGTCCTGGCTGGCACCAACATGGTGTTCATCACCACTGGCATGGGCGGCGGTACCGGTACTGGTGCAGCGCCGATCATTGCCGAAGTGGCCAAGGAAATGGGCATCCTCACCGTTGCGGTGGTGACCCGTCCGTTCCCGTTCGAAGGCCGCAAGCGCATGCAGATCGCCGATGAAGGCATCCGCGCGCTGAGCGAAAGCGTCGACTCGTTGATCACCATCCCCAACGAGAAGCTGCTGACCATCCTCGGTAAGGACGCCAGCCTGCTGTCGGCTTTTGCCAAGGCCGATGACGTACTGGCCGGTGCCGTTCGCGGTATCTCCGACATCATCAAGCGTCCTGGCATGATCAACGTCGACTTTGCCGACGTACGCACCGTGATGTCCGAAATGGGCATGGCGATGATGGGCACCGGCTGCGCCAGCGGTCCGAACCGTGCACGCGAAGCGACCGAAGCGGCCATCCGCAACCCGCTGCTCGAAGATGTGAACCTGCAGGGCGCCCGCGGCATCCTGGTGAACATCACCGCCGGTCCGGACTTGTCCCTGGGCGAGTACTCCGACGTGGGTAGCATCATCGAGGCGTTCGCTTCCGACCACGCGATGGTCAAGGTCGGCACCGTGATCGATCCGGACATGCGTGACGAACTGCACGTGACTGTGGTTGCCACTGGCCTGGGCGCGAAAATCGAGAAACCGATGAAGGTGATCGACAACACCGTGCAGACCGCCATGGCTTCGCAGCCACAGCAGCAAGCTGCCGCTCGTCAGGAAGCTCCTGCGGTGAACTACCGTGACCTGGACCGTCCGACCGTCATGCGCAACCAGGCCCAGGCCGGTGCTGCGACTGCCGCGAAGATGAATCCGCAAGACGATCTGGATTACCTGGACATTCCGGCATTCCTGCGTCGTCAGGCCGATTGATGGAATGTATCAGGGGTATACGGGTGATTGGTGTTCAGCAAAGGTCTGGTCTGCTATCATCGCCAGCCTTTGTTGATACCAGTTCGCAATTTGCGCTGAAGCGGCCCATGCCATGATTAAACAACGCACCCTGAAGAATATTATCCGTGCCACAGGTGTCGGCCTGCACTCCGGCGAGAAGGTCTATCTGACCCTCAAGCCCGCGCCTGTCGACACCGGCATTGTGTTTTGTCGTGCCGACCTCGACCCTGTGGTGCAGATTCCTGCTCGCGCGGAAAACGTTGGTGAAACCACTATGTCGACCACGCTGGTCAACGGTGACACCAAAGTGGACACGGTGGAGCATTTGCTCTCGGCCATGGCTGGCCTGGGCATCGATAACGCCTACGTCGAGCTCTCCGCGTCCGAAGTCCCGATCATGGATGGCAGCGCCGGACCTTTCGTATTCCTGATTCAATCGGCTGGCCTGGAAGAGCAGGACGCGGCCAAGAAGTTCATCCGCATCCTGCGGGAAGTGACAGTGGAAGACGGCGACAAGCGCGCCACTTTCGTCCCTTTCGAAGGTTTCAAGGTGAGCTTCGAGATCGACTTCGATCACCCGGTTTTCCGTGACCGCACCCAGAGTGCAAGCGTGGATTTTTCCAGCACTTCGTTCGTAAAAGAAGTCAGCCGCGCCCGTACCTTTGGTTTCATGAGTGACATCGAGTACCTGCGCAAGCACAACCTCGCACTCGGCGGCAGTGTTGAAAACGCGATCGTGGTCGATTCCGATGGCGTGTTGAACGAAGACGGTCTTCGCTACGAAGACGAATTCGTCAAGCACAAGATCCTCGACGCAATTGGCGACCTCTACCTGCTGGGCAACAGCCTGATCGGTGAGTTCAAGGGCTTCAAGTCCGGCCACGCGCTGAACAACCAGCTGCTGCGCAAGTTGATTGAGCAGAAAGACGCTTGGGAAGTCGTGACGTTCGAAGACGCCAGCACCGCACCAATCTCTTACATGCGCCCTGTAGCGGCCGTGTAAGCAAAAAACCTCTCTAGTTTTTTAAGGGCTGCCTTCGGGTGGCCTTTTTTTATGGCTGGTTGTTGGGGGCAAGAGCTTCTGTGGCTGCCTTACATCGCGCAAACCACCCGATTACGCCCACTGGCCTTGGCCTGATAAAGCGCCTTGTCAGCGGCGAGCAACAATTGATCGAGTTCGTCATAAGGCCCTTGAGCCCAGGTGGCGATGCCGATGCTCACGGTCATGGTCAATTCACCGGGCAGCTGTTCCACGGCTTGGCGAATGTTCTGTGCCATGGTGAACGCTCCTGCAGTCGTCGTCTCCGGTAGCACCACCGAGAACTCCTCTCCGCCGTAGCGCGCCGCCAGGTCGGCTGGTCGGCGGACATGCTCGCCGATCAGTTGCGCCAGGGATCGTAACGCCTCGTCACCGCGTTGGTGGCCCAAGCGGTCGTTGAGTGCCTTGAAGTGGTCGGCATCAATCATCAGGATCGACAACGGTTGGCCTGAGCGTTGGGCGCGCAGCCATTCCACCTGCAGCGTTTGGTCCAGGGTCCGACGGTTGGCCAGGCCTGTCAGCGGATCGACGGATGCCAGCAGGGCCAGTTCCCGTTCAGCGCTGTGCCGGCGCCTCAATTCCCGGCGCAGCAGCCAAGTGAGCCAGAGTAGGCTGATGCACAGCGCGCCTGTGGCGCTACTGACCAGCAGCGCGGTGCGTTGCCACGAAGCAAAAACCTCTTCGGAAGACAGCGCGACCACGACGATCAGCGGCAGATTACCGACTTGAGAAAAGGTATAAAGCCGCTGCTTCTGATCGACGCTGGACACGCTGGTAAAACTACCATCGCCTTCGCGCAGGATCCGTACGAAGTTCGGCCTGCCGCTGAAATCCTTGCCTATCATGTCCTCGGCCAAAGGCGGCTCCTGAGCCAGAAGAATGCCGTCGCGACTGACCAGGTTGACCGTCCCACCATGGCCGATGTTCAGGCTCTTGAACAGCTGACCGAAATAGCTCAGGCGCATTGCGGCCTCGGCCACGCCGATGAACTCGCCGCGGTCGTCATTCAACCGATAACTGAAACTGATGCGCCAATCGTGTGGGATGCTCCTGGCCCGGAACGGGCGGCTGATCTTCATGCCCGGGCCTGGATCCCGCAGATGGGTCTGGAAATATTCCCGATCGGCGTAATTGCCCTTGCGTGGCTCGATCGAAGCGGAATCCGCAAGCACTTCGCCGCGCTTGTCGAGCAGCAAGATGTCGCCTTTATAAGGTGCGGCGGTGGCGCGGTCGAACAGGGCAAGGTGGCGGATCGTCGGCGATACGTCCCGCAGATCCTGACGTTTTGCTGCGGCAATCAGGCCTTGCAGCGAAAGATCGTAGAGTTCGACGTTGCGCAGTACGTCGGCATCGATCAACTGCACGATATTGCTCGCTGCGCGTGTCGCTTCCTGCTGGGCGCTGGCGTGTTCACGGATCAGCAGGAACGTCACGATACCTACGATGGCGATGACAACCAGCGAGCTGGCCAAAACGAGTACCCGTTCCGAACGTATCGAAAGCGGGATGTTGCCGGGTGTTGCACTGCTCGCACTCATGATTCCGATCTGCATTGTCATGTGGCTGGGATCCTTCCCATAGGCTGCTCATCTTTAACAGCGGATGACTGGCATCAGACAATGCTGGCCTTTTGCAAGATTGTGCTTGTGACACTGCAATTGAGCAATCCACATCGTGGCTTATTTCAGGCGGGCAAACGGATTCCAAAGGTGTTTGCGCCCCGGTCGCTGCGCACGAACACATCGCCGCCGTGCATAAGCGCAATCGCCTTGACGATGGCCAGGCCCAAGCCATGATTGGCGCCGCTGTTGCTGCGCGAGGCATCGACGCGGTAGAAGCGCTCGAACAGGCGCGGCAGGTGTTCGCCGGCGATAGGCTCGCCGGGATTGGTGACGCCCAGGATGACCTGGTCGCCGCTGACTTCGATGTGCACGTCGATCACCTGGCCGGGCGCGGTGTGCTGGACGGCGTTGCTCAGCAGATTGATCAAGGCCCGGCGCAGGTGGGCGATCTCGATACTGGCCTGGGCATCGCCGCTGACACGAACCTGGACCTGGGCGTCTTCCAGAATGAAGTCCAGGTAATCAAGGGTGGTGGCCACTTCATCGGCCAGGGACGTCGTGGTCAGTCTGGTGGCCTTGCTGCCCTGGTCGGCGCTCGCCAGGAACAGCATGTCGTTGATGATCGAGCGCAGTCGCTCCAGCTCCTCGAGGTTCGATTGCAGTACTTCGAAGTAATGCTCTGCCGAGCGCCCGCGAGTCAATGCCACCTGGGTCTGGCCGATCAGGTTGGTCAGCGGCGAGCGCAGTTCATGGGCAACGTCGGCGTTGAATGATTCCAGCCTTGAATACGCCTGCTCGACGCGGTCCAGGGTTGCGTTGAAGGAACTGACGAACTGGTTGAGTTCTGGTGGCAGCGGTGACAGTTGCAGGCGCCCGGTAAGCCGGGGCGGGGCCAGGCGCCGGGCTTCGTCCGACAGCTTGATGAGTGGCTTGAGACCAATGCGCGCCACCCAGTAGCCCAGCAACGAGGCCAGCAGCACGCCGACGATCGCCAGGCTCACCAGCGCGACCAGCAAGCGATGCTGAGTCTGGTAGAAGGTCTCGGTGTCGATGCCGATCATGAACCGTAGCGGCGGTCGCTGGTCCTTGGCCGGGAACTGGCTCACCAGCACTTTCATCGGGTAATGCTGCGTCGCCAGCTTCAGGTCACGCTTGCCCAATGGACCTGCGGCGAAGGCCCGAATCTGTGCATCAGGGTTACCGTATTCAAAGCGCGGGTCATCGCTGACGATCCAGAAGTGGATGCGTTTATCCTCCTCGCCGAGCAAGCGCAGCTTGTTGTTGATCTTGACCCAGTGCTCCGGCGTGCCATAGCGGCCGACGGTGGACTCCAGCACGCTGTAGCGGGCATCAAGCTCCGCCTCTGGCAACAGGCCGAGACCTTTTTCGACCTGCTGGTACAGGCCGCCGCCAATCAGCAGGAACACCAGCGCCGCCACCAGCGTGAACATGCCGCTCAGGCGCAGGGCGATGCTGTTACTCACCGCGATTCTCCAACACATAACCCATCCCTCGGATGGTGTGCAGCAGTTTGTGTTCAAAGGGACCATCGAGCTTGGCCCGCAGCCGTTTGATCGCCACTTCGACGACGTTGGCGTCGCTGTCGAAATTGATGTCCCAGACCATTTCGGCAATCGCGGTTTTCGAAAGGATCTCGCCTTGGCGGCGAGCCAGCACGCTGAGCAGTGAAAACTCCTTGGCGGTCAGGTCCAGGCGTTGCCCGGCGCGACTGGCCTTGCGGCTGATCAGGTCGATCCACAGGTCGGCGATGCTCACCTGCACCGGTTCATGGCCGCTGCTGCGGCGAGTCAGCGCCTGCAGGCGGGCCACCAGCTCAAGGAAGGAAAACGGTTTGCCGAGATAATCGTCGGCACCATCGCGAAGGCCCTTGATGCGATCTTCGACCCGTTCGCGGGCGGTGAGCATGATGACCGGCGTCTGCTTGCGGGCGCGCAGGGCTCGCAGCACGCCAAAGCCATCGAGGCCCGGCAGCATGACGTCGAGCACGATCACCGCGTAATCGCTCTCCAGGGCCAGGTGCAGCCCTTCGACGCCATCCCCTGCCACATCCACGATGTAACCCTGTTCGGTCAGGCCGCGGTGCAGGTAGTCGGCGGTTTTTTCTTCGTCTTCGATGATCAGAACGCGCATGGCCCGGCCTCAGTCTGCATTTGCCAGCGTCGCCGTCGGCGCAGAACCGGGTCGAGGCGCGGGCCGATGGAACAATCGCTCCAGCCACAAGTATATGACCGGCGTGGTGAACAGCGTCAGTGCCTGGCTCACCAGCAGGCCACCGACCACCGCGATGCCCAAGGGTTGGCGCAACTCGGCGCCGGGGCCGTAGCCGAGCATCAGCGGCAGGGCGCCGAGCAGGGCGGCCAGGGTCGTCATCATGATCGGACGGAACCTCGTCAGGCAGGCCTGGAAGATCGCCTCCTGCGGCGCCATCCCGCCGTTGCGCTGGGCATCGAGGGCGAAGTCGATCATCAGGATGCCGTTCTTCTTGACGATGCCGATCAGCAGCACCAGGCCGATCAGCGCCATGATCGAGAAATCCTGGCCCAACAGCCAGAGCATGATCAACGCGCCGAGGCCGGCCGAGGGCAACGTGGAAATGATCGTCAACGGATGGACGAAACTCTCGTAGAGCACGCCGAGGATGATGTACACCGCCACCAGCGCGGCGAGGATCAGCCACGGCTGGCTTTTCAGCGAACTCTGGAACGCCTGGGCCGCGCCCTGGAAGCTGCCGGTGATGGCGGCGGGCATGCCGATCTCGTTCTTGGCCTGGTCGAGCAGGCGCACCGCATCCCCCAGCGCCACGCCCGGCGCGAGGTTGAACGACAGGTTGGCGGCCGGGAACATGCCGTCGTGGGCAATCGACAGCGGGCCGTTGGTCGGTGCGTCGAAGCGGGCGAGGGCCGAGAGCGGGACCATTTCTCCGCTCAGCGGCGAGCGCAGATAGAAATACGCCAGGCTTTCGGCCTTGCCGCGTTGCTGGGTGTCGAGCTCCAGGATGACGTTGTACTGGTTGGTCTCGGTCTGGAATTCATTGATCTGCCGCTGGCCGAAAGCGTCGTAGAGCGCCTGGTCGACATCGCTGGCGGTAAGGCCGAAACGCGCCGCCGCGCTGCGGTCGATGTTGATGTGGGTAATGCTGCCGCCCAGTTGCAAGTCGTTGGAAATGTCGCGAAATGCCGGAATGCTGCGCAGCTTGTCGGTGAGTTTCTGCGTCCAGGCGTTGAGGGTCGGCCCGTCGTTGCTCTTGAGCACGTATTGATACTGGGCGCGGCTCGGGCCGGAGCTGAGGTTGATGTCCTGCCCGGCCCGCAGGTACAGCACGACGCCGGGAATCTTCAGCAACTTGGGACGGATCCGGTCGATGAAGCCGCTGGCCGATACATCGCGTTCGCCCCGAGGCTTGAGGGCGATCCAGAAGCGGCCGTTGGCGATGGTCTGGTTGTTGCCCGAGACGCCGACGGAATGCGAGAAGGTCTGCACCGCCGGGTCGGCGGCGACGATCTCGGCCAGGGCCTTGTGCTTGGCCACCATGTCCGGGAACGAGATGTCGGCGGCCGCTTCGCTGGTGCCCAGCACCAGGCCGGTGTCCTGGACCGGGAAGAAGCCCTTGGGGATGAACACGTAGCCCACCACCGCGAGGGCCAGGGTCAGGCCGAACACGCCGATCATCAGTTTCTGGTGGGCCAGGGCCCGGCGCAGGCCGCGTTCGTACCAGCCGAGCAGGCGCTCGCCGAAACCCGGCCTGCCCTGCGCGTGATGCTTCGGGGCGCGCATGAACAAGGCGGCCAGGGTCGGCGCCAGGGTCAGGGACACCACGACGGAAATCAGGATGGTCGAGGTGGCGGTCAGGGCAAATTCCTTGAACAGCCGCCCGACCACGCCGCCCATGAACAGCAGCGGAATGAACGCCGCCACCAGCGAGAAGCTGATGGACACCACCGTGAAGCCGATTTCCCCGGCGCCCTTGATCGCCGCCTCGCGCATGCCGTCGCCGGCTTCCAGGTGTCGATGGATGTTCTCGACCACCACGATGGCGTCGTCCACCACGAACCCCACCGAGATGACGATCGCCACCAGGGTCAGGTTGTTGAGGCTGAAACCCATCACATACATCAGGGCGAAACTGGCGGTCAGCGACACCCCGAGCACGGCCGAGACAATCAGCGTCGCCGAGAGCTGGCGCAGGAACAGCGCCATCACCGCCACCACCAGCAGCACCGCGATCAGCAGGGTGATTTCCACTTCATGCAGCGAAGCGCGAATGGTCTGGGTGCGATCGATCATCACCTTGACCTGGATCGCCGCGGGCAGCATGGCTTCCAGGGTCGGCAGCGCCGCCTGGATGCGGTCGACCGTCTCGACGATGTTCGCCCCCGGCTGGCGGAAGATCACCAGGTTGACGCCGGGCTGATCATCGGACCAGGCCTGCACGTAGGCGTTTTCCGAACCGTTGACGACTTTGGCGATGTCCTTGAGATGGACCGGTGCGCCGTCCCGGTAGGCAACGATCAGCTCGCCGTATTCCTCCGGCTTGAACAGCTGGTCGTTGGTGGACAAGGTGGAAATACTCGACTCGCCATAGAGCGCGCCCTTGGCCAGGTTGAGGCTGGCCTGCTGCAGGGACTGGCGAATATCGGCGAGGGTCAGGCCGATGGCAGCAAGCCGGTCGGCCGAGGCCTGGACCCGGATCGCCGGTCGCTGCTGGCCGGTGATATAGATCTGTCCGACGCCGTCGATCTGGCTGATCTGGCGGGCGAGCAGCGTCTCGACGTAATCACTCAGTTCGGTGCCAGGCATCAGGTCGGAGCTGATGCTGAGAATCAGCACCGGGCTGTCGGCCGGGTTGACCTTGCGCCAGGTCGGCAGGTTCGGCATGTCATTGGGCAGCTTGCCGGCGGCGGTGTTGATCGCCGCCTGCACTTCCTGGGCGGCGGTGTCGATGCTCTTGTCGAGACTGAATTGCAGGGTCAGGTTGGTCGAGCCCAACGCGCTGCTTGAGGTCATCTGGGTAATGCCGGGGATGGCGCTGAACTGCACTTCCAGCGGCGTCGCCACGGACGAAGCCATGGTCTCGGGACTGGCGCCGGGCAACTGGGCGTTGACCTGGATGGTCGGGAATTCCGCCTCGGGCAGAGGCGCGACGGGCAAGCGGGGAAAAGCGATCAACCCCAGCAACACCAGGGCGAACGTCAGCAGCACCGTGGCGATGGGGTGATCGATGCACCACGCCGATATCGAGCCGCGGCCCTTCATGGCTGCGCCTGCCCGGTCTTGGCGACGGCGGGGGGATCGCTGAGCACCTGTACACTGGCGCCGGGCTTGAGCCGTGACTGGCCGTCGCTCACCAGTTGGTCACCAGCGTTCACGCCTTTGATGATGTGCCTGTCGCTGTCCTGGTAAACCATTTGCACCGGCACGCTTTCGACCTTGTCGCCCTTGACCCGGTAGACGAAATGTTGCTCCAGCCCGCGTTGGACCACGGTGGGTGGCACCACCAGTGCGCCCTTGTCGATGGCGGTCTGGATTTTCAGCGTCACCAGTTGGCCCGGCCACAACCGTTGCGCGGCATTGTTGAATTCGGCCTTGGCCCGCAGGGTTCCGGTGTTGGTGTTGATCTGGTTGTCGATGAGACTGAGGCGCCCCTCGCCGAGCAATTCTCCGGTGGCGCCGTCAGCCCCGATGTAGGCCTTGACCAAGGCCTGGTCAGGGGCAGCGATCAATCGCTGCAACGTGGGCAGCATTTGCTGCGGCAAGGAAAACTCCACGGCGATCGGGTCGATCTGGGTCACCGTGAACAGGCCTTCGGTGTCGCTGGTGCGCAAGAAGTTGCCTTCATCCACGTTGCGAATGCCGACGCGACCGCTCACCGGCGAGCGGATCTGCGTGTAGGACAGCTGCACCTGGGCCGAATCGATGGCCGCCTGGTTGCCCTGGGCGGTGGCCTTGAGCTGGTTGACCAGCGCCTGTTGCTGGTCGTAGGTCTGTTTCGATACGCCGTCATCGACGCTCAACAGCTTATAGCGCTTGAGATTGACCTGGGCCACGGCCAGTTGTGCCTGGCTCTCGCCAAGCTGGGCGCGGGCCTGGTCGAGGCTGGCGCGGATCGAGCGATCATCGATGGTCGCCAGCAGGTCTCCCTTCTTGACCAGTTGCCCTTCCTTGACCAACAGCCTGGTGAGGATGCCGTCGATCTGCGGACGGATCACCACGCTGTGCAGCGACAATACCGTGCCGATGCCACTGGCGAAGCGCGGCACATCCTGCTCGACAACGCTTATCACCTTCACTGGCACGGCGGTGGAAGCACCGGGTTTGCTGGCGACGGGCTTCATGATGAACCAGAGGGCGAGGGCGGCCAGGGCGATCAGTAACGCGACGAGCAGGACGGTTTTTTTCTGGATAGGCATGAACGTGAAACGCCGGTTCGGGACGGAGGAATTCCTGGCTTTCTTATATAGCGTTGTGAGCCCGTCAGGAAGGTGACGGCTAGCTGTCGGGGCTGTCAGTTTTGTCTTGGTTTCCCGTCAGACGGAACGTGCACCGCGATTTTGCGCAGGTATACTGCTGCGTTTCGCGGCTCACTTATCGAGCCCGGCATACTGAACTGTGGGGGGGGGGGGGGGGGGGGG
>NZ_JBHFJB010000114.1:4921-6460 GCF_057334555.1 Pseudomonas sp. AGC41 | reverse complement strand
GCCCCATCTCAGTGAGCGCTTCGCACTCCCCCCCCCCCCCCCCCCCCCCCCACGGATTGTTTTCCTACTCAAGTGAATAATTCAAATGACATCCCCGATACCATCGCCCGCGGACGAGCTCCTGAACGGCGAGCCGGCTGACCAGACGGACAGCGATGTGTCCGGTGCCGACGACAAGGCGCCGATTCCAGCCTTCAAATTCCCGTTCAAACCTGGCGAACTGGCAGCAGCCAAAGGTGCCGGCCAACAACCTTGGTACAAGAATGGCGCGAAGAACGGCCATACCAAGACACCAGGCGCCGCGCCTCCCGGCACGCGCCGTTCGATGGGCAAACGCTGATTTCCCCCCAGCGCGGTCGCGGATTCAGTTCGCGACCCGTGCTCCCGTCAGGCTTCCACTCAATTCATAGGCCGTCAGTTCGGCCTGGTGTGCCGCGAGGATCTCCGGCAACGAGCCTCGCAGGTATTCGACCCACGTCTTGATCTTCGCATCCAGGTACTGGCGCGAAGGGTAGATGGCATAGAGGTTCAGTTCCTGGGAACGGTAGTTGGGCATGACCCGTACCAGCGTGCCGTTGCGCAGGCCTTCGATGGCGGCGTACACCGGCAACACGCCCACGCCCATGCCGCTGGTGATCGCGGTTTTCATCGCGTCGGCGGAATTCACCAGGAACGGTGAGCTGTTGATGGTGACCATCTCCTGGCCTTCCGGGCCGTCGAACACCCATTTCTCCAGCGGAATGACCGGGCTGACCAGGCGCAGGCAGGCATGGTTCAGCAGGTCGCTGGGTTTCTGCGGGCAGCCGCTGGCCTTCACATAGGCGGGCGACGCGCAGACGATGCTGTAGGTGATGCCCAGGCGCTGGGACACGAAGCCGGAATCCGGCAACTCGCTGGCGAGTACGATCGAGACGTCGTAGCCCTCGTCAAGGATGTCCGGCACCCGGTTGGCCAGGGTCAGGTCGAAGGTCACGTCCGGGTGTGTCTTGCGATAACGGGCGATGGCATCGATGACGAAATGCTGGCCGATGCCGGTCATGGTGTGGACTTTCAACTGCCCGGCCGGGCGCGCATGGGCATCGCTGGCCTCGGCTTCCGCCTCTTCGACATATGCCAGGATCTGCTCGCAGCGCAGCAGGTAGCGTTTGCCGGCCTCGGTCAAGGCGATGCGGCGAGTGGTGCGGTTGAGCAGACGGGTTTGCAGATGCGCTTCCAAGTTGGAGACCGCACGCGAGACGTTGGCCGTGGTGGTATCGAGTTGCGCGGCGGCGGCGGTGAAGCTGCCGGCTTCGGCAACACAGCTGAACGCACGCATGTTTTGCAAAGTGTCCATGGAGGGCTCTCTTGGGAGGTGCCAAATTGTGGCATGAAGTTACAGAGATGCGGGACCCGACTAATGGATTATCACGATAACGGTAACAAAGATTCGCAGAAAGGTCGGCTTATCGCCGTTGGGGGCGATGCCTAGAATTGCCGCCAGCCCTGGATCCTATGGGAGCGAGCCTGCTCGCGAAACAGGCACCCCAGTTGTCCTCGGTG
>NZ_JBHFJB010000114.1:3330-4878 GCF_057334555.1 Pseudomonas sp. AGC41 | reverse complement strand
CCCCCCCCACCGGTGTGTTCCAGGGCGAATTTTCAGCATCTCTTCTTGCCTCTCCACCTCAGGAATATTGCCCCCGTGCCGCGTTGCATCAGCAGAGAGCTGAAGACTCTCAGTGTTTGGGTTTTGACGCTGACCCTCAGCGGTTGTATCGGGACGGGAGGGATCGCGCCGCAGGGCGAGCTCTTGTCGGCCAACCAGTTGGCGACCGATGCGGCGATACGCGAGGCCGCCCGCGACGCTCACTGGCCGACCCGTCAGTGGTGGAAAGTCTATGGTGACCCGCAGCTTGATCGCTGGATCGACCTGGCTGTGCGAGACAGCCCGAGCCTGGCCATGGCCGTCGCCCGGGTGCGCCAGGCCAAGGCCATGGCGGGTGTTGCCGAGGCCGCCGAGTCGCTGCAGATCAATGGCGAGTCGGCCCTCAAGCGCCACAACTGGCCCACCGATCAGTTCTATGGCCCTGGCGAACTGGCCAACACCACCACGTGGGACAACAACGCCGCCCTGGGCTTGAGCTACGCCCTGGATCTGTGGGGCCGCGAGCGCAGCGCCAGCGAGCGGGCGGTCGACCTGGCCCATGCCAGTGTCGCGGAGGCGCGGCAGGCGCAGCTGGAATTGCAAGACAACGTCGTGCGCGCCTACATCCAGTTTTCGCTGCATTACGCCCAGCGCGACATCGTCGCCGCGACCCTTCATCAGCAAGAGCAGATCCTCGAACTGGCGCAAAAGCGCCTGGACGGTGGCATCGGCACCCATTTCGAAGTCAGCCAGGCCCAGGCGCCATTGCCGGAAACCCATCGTCAGCTCGATGCCCTCGACGAAGCCATTGCCCTGAGCCGCAATCAACTGGCGGCGCTGGTCGCCAAGGGCCCGGGCGACGGCGCGCGCCTGCACCGGCCGAGCCTGGCGCTGGGGGCTCCGTTGAAACTGCCATCGGCATTGCCCGCCGAACTGCTCGGCCAGCGCCCGGATGTGGTTGCCGCGCGCTGGCAGGTGGCAGCCCAGGCCCGTGGGGTCGAGGTGGCTCGCGCGGGGTTTTACCCCAACGTCGACCTGGTGGGCAGCCTGGGTTACATGGCTACTGGCGGTGGGGCGCTGGAGTTCCTGACCGGCAACAAACTCACCTACAACGTCGGCCCGGCCATTTCGCTGCCGATCTTCGATGGCGGACGCCTGCGTGGCGAGTTGGGCGAGGCTGCGGCGGGTTATGACATCGCCGTGGCGCGCTACAACCAGACGCTGGTGAATGCCCTCAAGAGCATTTCCGACCGGTTGATTCGCCGTGAGTCGATGGACAAGCAAAAGACCTTCGCCGCCGAATCGGTGGCCGCCGCCCAGCGCACTTACGACATTGCGCTGGCGGCGTTCCAGCGTGGGCTCACCGACTACCTCAACGTGCTCAACGCCCAGAGCCTGCTGTTCAAGCAACAACAGGTGCAACAGCAGGTAGACGCCGCGCGGTTGAGCGCCCATGCCGATTTGGTCACCGCATTGGGCGGCGGGCTGGAGGCCGGCAGCGACATGCCTGTGGCAGGCGCTCCCCTGTGG
>NZ_JBHFJB010000114.1:0-3310 GCF_057334555.1 Pseudomonas sp. AGC41 | reverse complement strand
AAGCAGCCCCAAGTTCTTCAGGTGGGTGCTGCGCACCCAAGCGGGAGCAAGCTCCCTCGCCACGATGATGAGTAGGCCTTCCTTGACGTATTTACTTCGGCTTCATCGCCTCGAATGGCGCCGTGGCTTTTTCGACTGGGCCCGCAGCGATGGGGTGACCTGGGTCTACATCTTCAAGGTATTGCTCGCCGCGTTCCTGACCCTGTGGCTGGCGATGCGCCTGGAGTTGCCACAACCGCGCACGGCGATGATTACCGTGTTTATCGTCATGCAGCCCCAGAGTGGCCAGGTCTTCGCCAAGAGTTTCTATCGCCTGCTCGGTACCTTGGCCGGCTCGACGGTGATGGTGGCGCTGATCGCCCTGTTCGCCCAGAACACCGAATTATTCCTTGGCTGCCTGGCGATCTGGGTCGGCATCTGTTCGGCCGGAGCAGCGCGTTATCGCAACTTTCGCGCCTACGGTTTTGTGCTGGCCGGGTACACCGCGGCGATGATCGGCCTGCCGGCCCTGGCCCATCCGGAAGGCGCATTCATGGCGGCGGTGTGGCGGGTGCTGGAGATTTCCCTGGGGATTCTCTGCGCCACTGCGGTCAGCGCTGCAATCCTGCCGCAAACCGCGAGCGCGGCCATGCGCAACGCGCTCTACCAGCGCTTTGGCGTGTTCGCCCTGTTCGTCACCGATGGCTTGCGCGGACGCAGCCAGCCCGAGGCATTCGAGACACGCAACGTCGCTTTCATCGCCGAGGCGGTGGGCCTGGAAAGCCTGCGCAGCGTGACCGTGTTCGAAGACCCGCACATGCGCCGGCGCAACGGCCGACTCAGTCGCCTGAACAGCGAATTCATGGGCGTTACCACGCGCTTCAACGCCTTGCATCAGTTGCTTGAACGCTTGCGCAATGGGGCGGCGGACGCGGTGGTGGACGCGATCAAACCCGGCTTGCAAACCCTCGCCGAATTGCTCGACGGCTTCAGCGCGCGGGCCTTGACCGACGCCGATGCGACGCGTCTGGCGGCGGCGCTGGCGGCCTACAAGGCCGACTTGCCAGCCCGGGTGCGCCAGCTGCGGGCACAATTTCAAGAGACGGATCCCAGTGAGGCGCAGCAGCTGGATTTCCATACTGCCTACGAATTGCTCTATCGCTTCGTCGAAGACCTGCATGGCTACGCCCAAACCCACGCGTCACTGGCCGATCACCGCCACGAACGTGAGCGCTGGAACGAACCCTTCGTGCCGCAAACCAATGGCCTGGCCGCCGCGGCTGCCGGTTTTCGTGCCGCCTTCATCCTGGTGGTGCTGGGCAGCTATTGGGTCGCCACGGCCTGGCCGAGCGGAGCGACCATGACGATGATCGCCGCCGCCACCGTGGGCTTGTCGGCCGCCACGCCGAACCCCAAGCGCATGGCGTTCCAGATGGCCTGCGGCACGTTGTTCGGGGCGTTGATCGGGTTTGTCGAGATGTTCTTCATCTTCCCGTTGATCGACGGCTTCCCCTTGCTCTGCGTGATGTTGGCGCCGGTGATCATGCTGGGCGCGTTCCTCAGCTCACGTGCGCAATACGCCGGGGTGGGGCTGGGCCTGCTGATTTTTTTCAGCACCGGCTCGGTGCCGGACAACCTGACGGTCTACAACCCCTACGCCTTCATCAACGACTACCTCGCGATGATCCTCGGCATGCTGGTGTGTGCGGCTGCCGGGGCGATCATCCTGCCGCCCAACAGCCGCTGGATGTGGCGCCGGCTGGAACAGGACTTGCGCGAACAAGTGGTGTTCGCCATCAGCGGCAAGCTCAAGGGCCTGGCGTCGGGATTCGAGAGCCGTACCCGCGATCTGCTGCACCAGGCCTACGGGCTGGCGGCGGGGCAGCCCCGGGTGCAACGGGACTTGCTGCGCTGGATGTTCGTGGTGCTGGAAGTCGGCCACGCGATCATCGAGTTGCGCAAGGAACAGGCGACGCTGCCGGTGCATCCGGCCTATGCCGAAAGCCAGCCATGGCGCCAGGCGATCCGGGTGATGGGGCGGGCGCTGGTGCGGCTGTTCCGCCAGCCCGGCCAGAACAACCTGGAACGTGCCCTGGTCGCGGTGGACCAGGCCATCAGCCGGGTCCAGTCTACCGACGAGCCTTTCGCCGCGCATTTCGACACTTCCGCCCTGCGCCGGGTAAAGAGCTACCTGCACTTCATCCGCACCTCGCTGCTGGACCGGCAATCACCCTTGGCGGCTCATGCCGCGTCGCTGCCTCAGGAACCTGAACATGCTCCGTGAGATCGCCTTCCACGGCGTATACATGCCAACCATGACCCTGATGTTTTTCATCGCCGCCGGCCTCGCCTGGGCGTTGGATCGTTTCCTCGCGGGGCTGGATCTGTACCGTTTTTTCTGGCATCCGGCGCTGCTGCGCCTGAGCCTGTTCACTTGCCTGTTCGGCGCGCTGGCGCTGACGGTCTACCGTTGAGATCGATGCGATGAAGAAATTTTTCAGCCTGCTGGCGACGCTGTTGGTGCTGGCGCTTGCGCTGTGGATCGGCCGGACATTGTGGGTGCATTACATGAACACCCCATGGACCCGGGATGGCCGGGTACGGGCCGACATCATCAACGTCGCCGCCGACGTCAGCGGCGAAGTGATCGAGGTGCCGGTGCGCGACAACCAGTTGGTCAAGAAGGGGGACTTGCTGATGCGCATCGACCCCGAGCATTACCGCATTGCGGTCAAGCAGGCGCGTTCCCTGGTGGCGTCCCGCAAGGCCACCTGGGAAATGCGCAAGGTCAATGCCCATCGGCGCGCCGACCTGGACAGCCTGGTGATTTCCCGGGAAAACCGTGACGACGCCAGCAATATCGCCGACTCGGCCCTGGCTGATTACCAGCACGCCCAGGCGCAGCTGGAGGCGGCCGAGCTGAACCTGGCCCGCACCGAGGTCCGTGCGGCGGTGGACGGCTACGTCACCAACCTCAACGTGCACCGTGGCGACTATGCGCGCATCGGCGAGGCGAAGATGGCCGTGGTGGACATGAATTCGTTCTGGGTCTATGGCTTCTTCGAGGAAACCAAGTTGCCCAAGGTGCGGGTCGGCGATGCCGCGCAGTTGCAGTTGATGAGTGGCGAACTGCTCAAGGGCCACGTGGAGAGTATTTCCCGGGGCATCTACGACCGCGACAACCCCGAGAGCCGTGAATTGATCGCCGACGTGAACCCGACCTTCAACTGGGTGCGCCTGGCCCAGCGGGTGCCGGTGCGTATTCATCTGGACGAAGTACCGGATGGCCTGCTGCTGGCGGCGGGGATGACCTGTACGGTGGTGGTAGAGC
>NZ_JBHFJB010000113.1:8119-11874 GCF_057334555.1 Pseudomonas sp. AGC41 | reverse complement strand
AGCTCTCATCAAACAAAATCCATCCCCTTGTTCTCCAAAGCTTTTTTAAGCCGCGATCACTCGAACACCCAGCTTTGTAGCCTTACGCTGTAAGGCTCTAAGCTGACGATCACGGCTTTTGGCCTCGTACTCTTCCATATCCTGCGCCACGTAAGGCTGGCCTTTGGTCAGCATGGCGTAGATCAGGCGGGCCAGTTGGTGAGCCGTAGCCTTGATGGCGCAGGCCGTATCCATACGAGCCAATCGGGCGCGGTGACTGGCACCGATAAAGCTTTTATCGTTGCGGGCGCTAGAGGCCGCCTGCTTCAACGCTTGTGCCGCCCGGTTAAATACCTTGGGGACATGACCGGGCAAGGGTTTTCCTCCCGATATTCGGGTTGAGGGCGCCAACCCCATCCAAGAGCTGAAATGTTGCTCAGTCGGAAACCGCGACAAATCAGGTCCGACTTCGCTTGCCAGAACCAAGGCGGATTCGATTCCGATAGTGGGAATCGCGGTCAGATCCACGCCCATGATTCTCACAAGTGCCTGGTGCAAGTTGGCTTGTTCATCTGCCGAACGATGCGGGCTGCGCAGTGGCTTGGCGGGTTGCGTGGGCTCATGGTTCAGTACTGGGAGTCGATTGAGTGCCTGGGTGATGGCCTGATCACATTCGGCAATCTGCTTCTCAAGAAAATCATGAGCAGCCACTTCCTGAGCCAAGGCATGCAAATGCTCGACTCGCCAGTTACCGTGCAGACTGCGGGCGATGGTTTGGTAATCGGCCTTGATACGGCCGTCTCGGAAGTTGGCTAAAACTTGAGGGTCACGCTCGCCATCGATGATGGCCTTGATGATTTTCATCCCTGTCACACCAGCGATGTTGCTGATGACATTGGCTAACTGAATGTTCATCTGCGTCAGGGCTTTTTGCATGCGGTTGATGGTCTTGGCTTGATCACGAACCTTCATGGCCCGCTGGCGAACCAGCGAACGCATCGAGCAAATATCATCAGCGGGCCGGAACGCTCCTCTGAGTAAGCCATGGGTCATGAGCTGCCAGATCCATTGGCAATCCAGGACATCGGATTTACGCCCGCTTATCTGGCGTGTAGCACGGGAGTTAACTAGATACACCTCAAAGCCCCTCGAATCGAGAAGCTCGAACAGCGGTATCCAATAGACACCGGTGGCTTCCATCGCCACGACTTTGATTTTCAGCGATTCCAGCCATTCGGCCAGCTTCACCAAATCCTCAGTAAAGGCCGGAAAACAACGAACCGGCTTGTCGCTTTGATCGGGATTGACGCCGACCCAGTGCTCGCGGCTGCCAATATCGATACCGGCACAATGAGGGTGAACGACTTCAAATCGTTTCTGCTGCTTCTTGCGCGCCATGACAATTCCTCGCAGGATTGAACGGCGCGCGGGGCACACGGTGTCGAACGGATTCACTCTCTCATACGTGGTCACAGCTTGCTGTGCCTACAACGACTCCACGCCGATACCGTGCCGGCCACTCTCCCTCGCGGGTGCGCACACACCAGTGATAGCTACGGCCTCTGTCCCCGCGCGCACCCAATATTAAGCCGAACACTTGTTTGCTGCGCGACAGCGCAGCGTCGGCGACGCGGCGGGGACTCCCTCGCCACGGAGAACCTCGAAGGCGTCGTTACCCTCGCCCAAACCGCTCCCGGTACACCGAGGGCGCCAGCCCCACCACGTTGCGAAACGCTACCCGGAAACTTTCCACCGACCGATAGCCACACAGTTGGGCGATGTTGTCGGTGTTGTCTTGCGTGCTTTCCAGCAATTCCCGGGCCCGTGCCAGGCGCTCATGTTGCAGCCAGGCCTTGGGCGACACACCGCAAGCCTGGGTGAAGCGGCGCAAGAAGGTCCGTTCGCTCATGGCGGCGTGACTGGCCAGATCGCGCACTCCCAGCGGCTCGTGGAGACGTTCCCGGGCCCATTGCATGACGCCGGACAAATCGCTGCGCGGCGTGCGGCTGACTGGCGAGGGGATGAACTGCGCCTGGCCACCGGTGCGTTGGGTCGGCATGACCAGTCGACGCGCCACGGCATTGGCGACCTGGGCGCCGAAATCCCGCGCCACCAGGTGCAGGCACGCATCGATGCCGGCCGCGCTGCCAGCCGAGGTGATGATCTGGCCTGAATCGACATAAAGTACATCGGGATCGACTTCGATGGTCGGGTAGCTGTGGGCCAGTTCGTCGGTGTAGCGCCAATGCGTGGTGGCGCCCAAGCCGTCGAGCAGCCCGGTGGCCGCCAGGACAAAAGCCCCCGAGCAGATCGACAACAGACGGGCGCCACGGGCATGGGCTCGTCGCAAGGCCTGGAGCAGGGCATCGGAGGGCGGTTCGCTGCGACTGCGCCAGCCCGGCACGATAATGGTTCGCGCGCTGTCGAGCAGCTCCATGCCGCCATCGGCCAATACCTGGAAGCCGCCCATGGCGCGCATCGGGCCGTCGTCGACAGCGACGATGCGGTGTTCATACCAGGGAAAATCAAACTCGGGCCGTGCCAGCCCGAATATCTCGACGGCAACGCCGAATTCGAACGTGCACAGCCCGTCGTAGGCGAGAATCGCGACGAGGCCAGGGGTAGGCTGCATTTGGCGGAAAATTCCCACAGAGTGTCTTGTACGCCACTGTAGCGGTTGGCGGCGGGTGGATAAAGTCTCTCCAAGCCCTATCCGTCCCTGGAGTAAACCCGATGACCAGCCCTGTTCGCGAAGTGTCTGCCGCGCCGTCCGACATTGCCCTGCAGCATTTCAGCCGGCGTCTGATGTTCGAAACCGATTGTTCCGACGTACGTGCCAGCCAGGACGCCGGTGAGATCGATTTTGTCCTCGTCGATGTGCGCGGGCCGCAGGCCTATGCACGCGGGCACGTGCCCGGGGCGATCAACCTGCCGACCCGCACGCTGACCGCCGAGGCGCTTGCGGCCTATCCCCAGACCACCCTGTTCGTGGTCTATTGCGCGGGGCCGCATTGCAACGGCGCCAACAAGGCCGCGGTGCGCCTGGCGACCCTGGGGTACCCGGTCAAGGAAATGATCGGTGGCGTCATGGGCTGGCTCGACGAAGGTTTTCGCCTGACCGGTTCCGTGGAGCGCGTGGCGGAGCAGGCGGTCAGCTGCGATTGTTGAAGTAGGGTGCGACGCCCGTGTGGCGAGGGGGCGAGCTCCCTTGCCACACGGGCTGCTTCTGTCAGTTTTTTTGGAAAACCAATAATCGCCGGCCAAGCCGTATTGTTTTTATAACTATTTGTCGCCTCAACATAATTCCCCTCCCGAGTGCACCTCTAGACTCCCGTCCACTTCGGTTTTCGCTGACCGAACGCTGTTTCCGAATCTGCCCATAACGATCAAAAAAACCTGCGCACTCAGGAGCAAAAATGAAGAAGCTTGTCATGTTCGGTGCCCTGGCACTGTCCCTACTTTCCTTGTCGGCCGCGGCCGAAGACGCGAAGCCGATCCGCCTCGGGATCGAGGCCGGTTATCCGCCTTTTTCGATGAAGACGCCTGACGGCAAGCTGACCGGCTTCGACGTGGATATCGGCGATGCGTTGTGCGAGCAGATGAAGGTCAAGTGCACCTGGGTCGAGCAAGAGTTCGACGGGCTGATTCCGGCGCTGAAGGTGAAGAAGATCGACGCGATCCTGTCGTCGATGACCATCACTGACGACCGCAAGAAAAACGTCGACTTCACCATCAAGTACTACCACACCCCGGCGCGTTTCGTGATGAAGGAAGGT
>NZ_JBHFJB010000113.1:3693-8099 GCF_057334555.1 Pseudomonas sp. AGC41 | reverse complement strand
ATGAAGGAAGGTACCGACGTCAAGGACCCGCTGACCGAACTCAAGGGCAAGAAAGTCGGCGTGCTGCGGGCCAGTACCCATGACCGTTTCGCGACCGAAGTGCTGGTGCCGGCGGGAATCAACCTGGTGCGCTACAGCTCCCAGCAGGAAGCGAACCTGGACATGGTCGCTGGTCGCCTCGACGCAATGCTCGCCGACTCGGTCAACCTCGATGAAGGTTTCCTGAAAACCGCCGCTGGCAAGGGCTTTGCCTTCGTCGGGCCGACCTATGAAGACGCGAAGTATTTTGGCGGCGGCGCCGGCATCGCGGTGCGCAAGGGTGACAAGGCCCTGGCGGACAAATTCAACGCCGCCATCAGCGAAATTCGCGCCAATGGCACCTACAAGAAAGTCCAGGACAAATACTTCGCCTTTGACGTCTATGGGCATTAATCGCTGAAGAAAACAGGTGGCCCGCCGCTGACCCGGCCGGCCACCTTTTTCATGGGCGATTGTTTTACCCTGAGCCTGTCGAGAACCGATATCTGGAGTGCCAATGCAACGCATCGACCATACCCTGCCGTGGAGCCACTTGGGCACGGAGCGCCGGCTCAGCGTGTTTCGTTTCGGCCATGGCCCGCGCAAGGCCTACATCCAGGCCAGTCTGCACGCCGATGAACTGCCGGGCATGCGCACCGCATGGGAGCTGAAACAGCGGCTCAGCGACCTCGAGTCCCGCGGGCTGCTCAAGGGCGTGATCGAACTGGTGCCGGTGGCCAACCCGATCGGCCTGGACCAGCATTTGCAGAGTGCCCACATGGGGCGCTTCGAGCTGGGCAGCGGAAAGAATTTCAACCGTTCCTTTGTCGAACTCAGTGCCCCGGTGGCGCAGCGCGTCGGGGCTCGTCTGGGCGACGATCCGGCTGCCAACGTCACCTTGATCCGGCAAACCATGGCCGAGGTGCTCGACGAACTACCCGCGCCACCTTCGCAACTCGAAGCCATGCATCGGCTGTTGCTTCGCCATGCCTGCGACGCCGACATCACCCTCGATCTGCACTGCGATTTCGAGGCCGCGATTCACTTGTACGCGTTGCCGCAACAATGGCCGCAGTGGCGCTCGTTGGCCGCGCGGCTGAGGGCCGGTGTGGCGTTGTTGTGCGAGGATTCGGGCGGCAGTTCGTTCGACGAGTCCTGTTCCACGCCCTGGCTGCGCCTGGCGAGGATCTTCCCGCAAGCGGCCATTCCGGCGGCCAACCTGGCGACGACGCTCGAACTGGGCAGCATGGGCGATACCCGGGTCGAGCAGGCCCAGGCCAATTGCGAGGCCATCCTCGGATTTCTCGCCGAGCAGGGGCTCATCGGCGGTGACTGGCCGGCGGCGCCGGCAGAATGCTGCGAGGGTTTTCCGTTCGAAGGCACCGAGTACCTGTTTGCCCCGCACCATGGCGTGGTGAGCTTTTTGCGCGAAGCCGGCGAGTGGGTGGAACGGGACGATCCTTTGTTCGAAGTGGTCGACCCGCTGAACGACCGCGTGACCAAGGTCCGCGCCGGCACCAGCGGCGTGCTGTTCGCCCTGGATCGCGGGCGCTACACCCAGCCGGGTATCTGGCAGGCGAAAGTCGCCGGGCGTGAGCCGATTCGGGCAGGGAAATTGATCAACGACTGATAAGTGCTGTCTACCTCACCGCACGGTGGTCACCGTGCGGCTACCCAATGCTGGAGGAAGACCGATGCTCAAAGCGTTCGCCCTGTTTCTGCTGCTGGTGTCTGCCGGAGCGCAGGCCCGACCGTCGCTGCATACCGACTTGCCACTCAACTACCTGGCCCGCGCCGATGAACAGGCCAGGAACCGACCGCTGGTGATTTTCCTGCACGGTTCGGGCAGCAACGAAGAAGACCTGCTGACGCTCGCGGACGAGTTGCCCCAGCACTACAACTACCTTTCGGTGCGGGCACCCAAGTCGATGGAGCCAGGACGCTATCAATGGTTTGCCAAGAAAGGCGAGGGCGCCTATGAAGGTGACACGTCAGATCTGAAAGCCAGCGGCCAGATGCTCCTGGAATTCATCGAGAAGGCCCGGGCCAAATACCCGACCGATGCGAGCAACGTCTACCTGGTGGGCTTCAGCCAAGGCGCAATGATGAGCTACGAGGTGGCCCTGAGACACCCCGAAGCCGTCGGCGGCATCGCCGCGATGGGCGGGCGAGTCCTTTCGGTGTTGCGCGCCGAACTGACGCCGGATGAATCGCGCCGGGATCTGGCGGTGTTCATCGGCCACGGCACGGTGGACCCGATCATTCCCTATCGCGACGGCACCGACGCTGACACGTTCCTCAAGACCCTGGCCCTGGAACCGGAATTCCACGCGTATCCGGGGCTTGGTCACAATATCAGCGCGCAGGAGGTGAAGGACCTGCGGGCCTGGCTGGAGCGGCTCAACCCTTGATCCAGCCGGACCCCGTGGGGTCGGGCTTACTCCTGCGGTTCGACGGCGGTGAGCCTCTGTTTTCGAGCATGCCAAATTTCTCTGTGGGAGCGAGCCCGCTCGCGAATGCAGCAGTGGGGTCCACCAGGCACACCGCACAGGCCCATCACTTCCCGCTGGCGATCTGCTTGACCATTGCCTCGTGACCGGCCGGGTCGCTCGCCCTGGAGATAATCTGCACCACGGCCATGCGCGTGCCGGACGCCCCTATCAGGGTAGTATCCAACGTGGGCCCGCCACCCTGGGTAGCCCGGGTGTCGAGCTGGCGCAGGCCGAGGCCGGTGGCTTTCAGAATCAGGCTCTTTTCTCCGAGGATCCTTGCATCCGGTAGGGCCTTGGTCTTCTGGACAGCGAAATCGGCGAAGGTCGTGTCCAGGAAGGCCGCGTCGTTATCTTTTACATTTGCTCCGTCAGCCAGGGTGTTCTCCGCCGTGATCACCACCGTTTTGCGGGTGGCATTGCTGTACATCGTACCGCTCGCCCCGGCGGTTCCCTGCGCCACGTCCCCTGCGGACAAGGGCGTCGCCACGAAGCCCAGGGGAAGGGTGAAGCTGAACTTGCCGCCCAGCAGCGAAACCTTCTGGGCCGGCGCTTGCGCCACGTTTTTTTTGGGCTGGGCGCCAATGGCCGGGAATGCCACCAGGCCGGTGATCGCCGTCAGTAGCAGGACGGCGGCTGGTTTACTGAGCAATGACATTAAACGCTCCACGGGCTGGCTGGCTTGAAACTGGAACACGAGTCGTCCCTGTCGGTCATGGGTTCGATACGTTAACACGACGGCACTGAGGCGCCGCGCCGACGCCTGGCGTTCGAAGTGTTCGGTGACCAGACCAAGCGCCGGCAACGGGCCGGGGAAGTCCGACTGAGCCCCACACGGCTCAAGGACGATCCCAATAGGGCACTTCGCCGAAACACTCGAGGAAAAAATCGATCACTGTGCGCACTTTCACCGACAAGCGTCGGCTGCCAGGCCAGAGGACGGCGATTTGCTGCGGTTCAAGGCTGTTGGATGCTTCGTAATCAATCAGGACCGGTACCAGCGTGCCGTTGCGCACGGCTTCGCCGATCAGCCATGACGGAAACATCACCAGGCCCAGGCCCTGCTCGGCGGCCTGGGTCAGGGTGTCGGCGTGGTTGCCGGTGATCGGCCCCTTGACGCGATAGGGTGTCCAGGCCTGACCCGGCTTGCGGAAAAACCAGCGCTGTTGCCCGGCTACGCCTTTGTAGGCCAGGCACTGATGGGCCGCCAAGTCTTCGGGTTTGTGTGGAGCGCCGTAGCGGGCCAGATAGGCGGGGCTCGCCGCGATCTGGAAACGGTGCGGCGCGATGATCCGCGCCTGCATGCTGGAGTCGTGCAACGAGCCGATGCGAAAGAGCAGGTCGGCGCCTTCCTGTAGCGGGTCGACGTAACTGTCGGTCTGCTGCAGGTCCAACTGCAGCTTCGGGTAACGCTCGCACAGCTGCCCCAGCCAGGGCGTCAGGTGGCGCTGTGCGAACACCACCGGGGCGTTGATCCGGACCAGTCCGGCCGGTTCGCTGTGCTGTTCCTGCAAGGCCTGTTCGGCTCCCTCCAGCTGCACCAGCAGCAAGCGTGCGTGATGCCCGAGCAGGCGGCCGGCTTCGGTGGGCGAAACGGCGCGGGTATGGCGATACAGCAACTGCTGGTTCAGTGCTTGCTCCATCAGTTGGATCTGTCGGGAAATCGACGAGGGCGCCAACCCCTCGCGTCGCGCGACTTCCGAGAAACTGCCGTGATCGAGCACCGCGACGAACAATCGCAGCGCCTTGAAGCCCAGTTCATCAAGACCGTGCATGGGAACATCCGCTGTGCGTATTACGCAAAAGTGTTGTCGGAATGCTCCCATTTATCGCACAGCTGCGCCAGCCGATAATGTCAGTCGTTTCTTTTCAGGCAGATTTATCTCATGCAGTCTTCAT
>NZ_JBHFJB010000113.1:0-3618 GCF_057334555.1 Pseudomonas sp. AGC41 | reverse complement strand
GTCTTCATCAACCACCACGGCCGCAGCGGACGCGGATGCCGCGCCACCCCGGACTTTCCTGCGCTGGCTCCTGCTACCCCTGGTGATCCTGGCGGGCATGGGGCTATCGGTGGAGGCCGGTCTGCTCGGGCCGCTCGGTGTCCAGGTCGGTCATCTATGGGCAACGTTGAGCATCTTTGGCGTCGGCTCGGCGCTGTTGTTTCTGCTGTTGTTGCTCAGCGGTCCGCAACGAGGCCCGGCCCTGAGCGAACTGCCGCGCTGGCAATTGATCGGAGGCTTTCTGGGGCCGATCTACGTGGTGGTACTGACCCTCGCCACCCCGCACATCGGCATTGCCATGACCATGATCGCGATTCTCTCCGGCCAGGTTGGCAAAAGCGTGCTGATCGACCATTTCGGCTGGTTCGGCGCGAGCCGCAAGCGTGTCAACCGCGAACGCTGGCTGGCGTTGGCGTTGATCGTTGTGGCCCTTGTCCTGATTGCCCGAGGTTGATATGAGCGTGATCCTGTTATTGCTGGTGGTTGTCGCCGCCGGCGCGGTATTGAGCGTGCAGGCTGCCATCAACGGGCGCCTGGGCGAGACGGTGGGCGTACTGCGCAGCAGTCTGCTGACCTTTGCGGTAGGCACGGTGGTGACCGGGCTGTTGATCGTGTTTTTCGAGCCGGCCCATGCGGTAAGCCTGTTGGACGTGCCGAAATGGCAGCTCAGCGGCGCGTTGTTTGGGGTGGTGTACATGATCGTCATGGTCGGCGCGGTGCCGAGAGTCGGCACGGCTGTGGCGACCGTGGCGGTCATCGTCGGGCAACTTGCCATGGGCATGCTGATCGACAACTTCGGCTGGCTGGGCAATCCACCTGTCGAACTGTCCGCCAGCCGCCTGTGGGCCATGGCCTGCCTGGCACTGGCGCTGGTGTTTATGTATCGCAGCAGTACGCGGAAGAGCTGAACGGCTCAGTCCGGTTCGACGTCCAGTTGCAGGCTGTCATCGGCCAGGCGCTCGGTACGTCGGACTATGCCGCTGATGCGCCGGCCTTCGACGCTGAACACCACGATCTGGGCCTTTGCCAGGTCTTCGGGCAGCGGCGGGCGTACATGCAGGGCAAACCACGGCGGTTCGCCGTCGTCGAGGCGCTTGACGTCGAATTGGCAGTCGACGCTTTTGGTTTCGCGTCCGAACAGCGTGTCGAGGCCGTAATCGAGGTGGGTGTCCACGGGTGGGTTCAAATCCATCGGCAATCTCCCGGTTGAAGGCTCGGCTATTGTTCAAGTGAGTCTGTTGGCAACGGAAAAATTCCGTCGGATGAGTACCGACTGGTCGTGACCGGCAGTGAATGGCTGGCGTTGCTGCTAGAATCGGCCACCTTGACTTACGAGAGGTATGCCCATGAGCGAGCCGATTCGCCTGACCCAGTACAGCCACGGTGCCGGTTGCGGCTGCAAGATTTCGCCCCAGGTGCTGGAAGTGATCCTGGCCGGCAGCGGTGCGCAAAACCTCGATCCCAATCTGTGGGTCGGGAACGCTTCCCGGGACGATGCGGCGGTCTATGCCATCGACGAGGAGCGCGGCGTGGTCTCGACCACCGATTTCTTCATGCCGATCGTTGACGATCCGTTCGACTTCGGTCGCATCGCCGCGACCAATGCCATCAGCGATATCTATGCCATGGGCGGTGATCCGCTGATGGCGATCGCGATCCTTGGCTGGCCGGTCAACGTGCTGGCCCCGGAAATCGCGCGCGAAGTGATTCGCGGTGGTCGCTCGGTGTGCGACGAGGCAGGCATTCCTCTGGCGGGCGGGCATTCGATCGATGCGCCCGAGCCGATTTTCGGTCTGGCGGTAACGGGCCTCGTGCAAAAGCGCCACATGAAACGCAACGACACCGCCACCCCGGGTTGCCGGCTGTACCTGACCAAACCCCTGGGCATCGGCATCCTCACGACGGCGGAAAAGAAAGGCAAGCTGCGCGCCGCCGACGTGGGCCTGGCCCGTGACTGGATGTGCACGTTGAACAAGCCCGGCAGCCGTTTCGGCAAGCTCGATGGCGTGACGGCAATGACCGATGTCACCGGTTTCGGCTTGCTCGGCCACTTGGTGGAAATGGCCGATGGCAGCCAACTGACCGCACGTATCCGCTACGACGCGGTGCCGCGCCTGCCAGGCGTCGAGTACTACCTCGACCAAGGCTGCGTACCGGGCGGCACATTGCGCAACTATGACAGCTACGCCAGCAAAGTCGGTCGCGTCCAGGAGCTGCACAAGCGCGTGCTGTGCGACCCGCAGACCAGTGGCGGCCTGCTGATCGCCGTCACGCCAGAAGGGGAAAGCGAGTTTCTGCAGGTTGCCGTTGAACTGGGTCTGGCGCTGGAACCGATTGGTGAACTGGTCGAGCGACAGAGCCACGCGGTCGAGGTGTCTTGATGCCCAACGACATCACCGATTACCGCGATATCTTCCTCAATGATCGCCCGATGATGGACACTCGCGCGCCAGTGGAATTTCTCAAGGGCGCGTTTCCCGGCGTGGTCAACTTGCCGTTGATGACCGACTTCGAGCGCCAGCGCGTCGGTACCTGCTACAAGCAGCAGGGGCAACAGGCCGCCATTGTCCTGGGGCATCAACTGGTCAGCGGCGCAACCAAGGCCCAACGCATCCAGGCCTGGGCCGAATTTGCCCAGGCCCATCCTGATGGCCTGCTGTACTGCTTTCGCGGTGGTTTGCGCTCACAGATCGTCCAGCAGTGGCTCAAGGACGAGGCGGGCATCGAATATCCCCGAGTCGGCGGGGGCTACAAGGCGATGCGTACGTTCCTCTTGGGCACTATCGACCAGGCGGTCGCTCAGTGCGACCTGGTCCTGCTGGGCGGCATGACCGGCACCGGCAAGACCGAGGTGTTGGCGCAGCTCAATAACGGCCTGGACCTGGAAGGTTATGCCAATCATCGCGGTTCGAGCTTCGGCAAGCGTGCGACCGGGCAGCCTTCCAATATCGATTTCGAAAACCTGCTCGCAGTGGATGTGCTGAAAAAGCGCGCCGCCGGCATCGAGCAATTCGTGCTGGAAGATGAAAGCCGCATGGTCGGCAGTTGCGCCTTGCCGTTGTCGTTGTACCAGCGCATGCAGCAGGTGCCGATGGTCTGGCTGGAAGACCGCCTGGAGCGGCGGGTCGAGCGGATCCTGCGCGACTACGTGATCAACCTCTGCGCCGAGTTTGTCGAGGTCCATGGCGACGAAGGGTTTTCGCTGTTCGGCGAACGATTGCTGGCGAGCCTGGACAACATCCACAAACGCCTGGGTGGTGATCGCCATCGGCGATTGCTGGGCATCATGGAAGCCGCCCTGGCCGAACAGGCCGCCAGCGGCGCCGTCGACCTGCATCGCGCTTGGATCGAAGGCTTGCTGCGCGAGTACTACGACCCGATGTATGTGTTCCAGCGGGAAAAGAAGGGCGGGCGCATCGAGTTTGTCGGAGAGCAGGCGGCAGTATTGGACTATTTGCGTGAACGCGCCGCCAGGGAAGGATAAAACTCAAGTCTTGGCACACAACCTGTGGGAGCGAGCCTGCTCGCGAAGGCATCCGGTCAGTCACCCCCTCATTGGCTGACCCGCCGCTTTGGGGG